>CAJOMW010000015.1 GCA_905235695.1 uncultured Clostridia bacterium
TGCTCGAAAAGGAAAAGGGCATATCAAAGGCATATATGATCGAAAAGGTCGAAGCTGCGCTTCAGAGCGGCTTCAAAAAGGACAGCAACACCAAAGACGGTGCCGCAAAGGACAACAGCGGCGGCGCTTCAAACGTTAGAGTTGAAGTAAACCCGGAAAAGCAGACAATCAGAGTGTTCAAGCAGCTTACGGTCGTAGATCCCGATTACGAGGAGGACATACCGCTCACAGCCGACTATTCCTTCGACGATTTTGATGAAAAGACCGACAAGCTTATAGAAATAGACGACACTACGCCGTATGGCGACGCTTTTGACGATCTCGAAGAGGGAGTCAAGCCGGCAATAATCAGAAGAAAGCACAAGTTCAACGAAAAGACCGAGATAACCCTCGAGGACGCAAGGGCAATAAACAAGAAGTACAATCTCGGGGATATCGTTGAAATAGAGATAAAGCCAAAGAACTTCGGAAGAATCTCCGCTCAGACTGCAAAGCAGGTCATAATACAGGGCATACGCGAAGCAGAGCGCGACATTATGGTAAAAGAGTACGAGAGCAAGAAGGAAGAGATAGTTACCGCAATAGTTTCGAGGGTAGATCCCGTTACCGGAAACGTAGTGCTTGAGCTCGGAAGAAATGAAGTCACACTCTTTAAGAACGAACAGATACCCGGAGAACGCTTTGTGGAAGGCGATAAGGTAAAGGTATACGTCACCGTCGTAAAGAAAGAGACGAAAGGTCCGACGATCGTTCTCTCAAGACGCCATCCCGGACTTGTTAAGAGGCTCTTTGAGCTTGAAGTCCCCGAGATACAGGACGGAACCGTAATAATCAAGTCGATATCCAGGGAAGCCGGATCGCGCACTAAGATAGCCGTTTATTCGAGAGATCCCAATGTTGATCCCATCGGCGCCTGCATTGGCGCTAAGGGCATAAGAAAGAATACGATAACCAACGAGATAAGAGGCGAAAAGATAGATATAATCAAGTACAGCGACGTACCCGAGGAGTTTATCAGAGCCGCCCTTGCTCCCGCAACCGTCGTATCCGTCACCGAGACGGGAGACCGCTCTTGCAGAGTCCTCGTCGAGGATGACCAGCTCTCGCTTGCAATAGGCAAAGAGGGACAGAACGCAAGACTTGCGGCAAGACTTACCGGCTACAACAAGATAGACATAAAGAGCGTATCCGCAGCTCGCAAAGAGGCGTTCAACAGCATTATGGAAGGCAAGAACCAGGCTACGAGCGCATTTGGCGAAAACCTTGCGCAGGCGCTCAAATCAGCGAGAGAGGCTGAAGACGAGTAATTAAGTGTATTTCTACAGGAGGAAGGACGTTAACGTCCGCTGATCTATGCCACAAAAAATTAAAAAGATCCCTGAGCGTCAATGTATGGGATGCGGCGAGAGAAAGCCAAAGAAGGAGCTCGTTCGCATAGTCCGCACGCCGGAGGGCGAGATATTGCTCGATACAAAGGGCAAGGTGTCAGGAAGAGGCGTATATATATGCCATAGCACCGCATGTCTTGCAAAGGCGAGAAAGGCAAAGAAATTTGAGAGAAGCCTTGAGACTGCAATACCCGACGAAGTGTACGAGACAATAGCGGCGCATCTCGCCGACAGCCTTGAAGGCAGACAGTCGGAAGACTGAGACTTATAAGGCAATACGCCTGAAGGGAATGGAAGGTTTGGAAGAAGAAGTTTTCAAACAGGATAAAATAAGCGACGAGCTTATCTGCGAGAGGATACTCGGAGCGGTAGGGCTTGCGAGAAAGGCCGGAAAGTGTGCGACGGGTACGAGCGTATGCGTGGACTATATGAGAGCCGATAAAGGGAAGCTGCTCATAATAGCCGACGACATTTCGGAAAATACCCTTGCGCGGCTTGTAAATACGGCAAAATATCACGGCATACCTTATATAAATACAGGTATACGAAAAGCTTTTCTTGCCAAACGGCTCGGAAAGACGTCCGATACTGCGGCGGTACTGCTGCTTGACGAAGGATTTGTAAAGATAATTGAAAAGCTCGGTATAGAGATACACACGACTTACACGGAGGTGCTTGACTAATATGGCAGCGAATGTTCAGAAATACAAAATAAGCAATATGGCAAAGGATATCGACAAAAAGAGCAAAGATATAATTGAACTGCTAAAGGAGAACGGCATTGAGGGAAAATCAACGTCGTCCGCTCTTGAAATCGAAGAGATAAGCCTTATATTACAGCATTATTCTCTCCTGAGTACGGTTGAGGATCTGGGAGCTTATCTCAGTACTCCAAACCCCAACGCCAAGGACGAGGAAAAAGCCAAGAAAGAAGAAAAGTCCGAGAAGGCTCCCGAAAATGCGGAGGAGACTTCTAAGCAAGAAAATACAGCGGAGAAGAATGAAGCATCTGCCGCTACTGAAAAAACCGAAATAAAGAAGCCGCAGACCGGTACGGTAAGACCGGGCACGCCTGCGGCCGCAAAGGGACAGACAGATGAAAGACGGTCACTTGACAGAAGACCTGCCGACCAGCAGAGAAGACCTGCCGCCGGCACACAGGGCGCACAGCGTGCTCCGTACGAGCAAAAACGCACACAGCTCAGCGACAGACAGTTTGAAAAACAGCTCAGCAAGATTCAGCGTGAGGGCGCTCAGCTTTTGAAGCAGGAAGGCATACGCTCCGACAAAATGGAGCAGTATCCGAAGATGGACAGAAACGAGAGATTTGACAAGTATTCGAACGTCAAGTTTACCAAAGACGGCTTTGTCAGCGACAGCACCACCAAACAGCCGCAGAAGTCTCAGAAGCCGAAATTCCAGAAGGGCTCACAGGGACAGTTCCGCGACAAGGACGAAGATACACAGTCAGTTCGTCAGCCGAGCTTAAAGCCGGTGTTTGACAAGGACGGCAGAATAAAGAGCCGCTACGCCGGAGAGCGCAAGGAAGGCGTTTCTCCCATTGCCGACAGCGATGGCGTAGTAAGAATAGTCGACATGAGAACGAGCGAAATAGATCTCTCAAAGTACGACGAAAAGCTCGATAACCTTGCCGATATGGTAGGCGATGAAGGAAACGGAAAGGGCGGAAAGAAGAAGCAGGGCTCTCAGAACAATCAGAGAGGCGCAGGCGGAAAGCAGGGAATGCGTGACAGCATGTACTTTACTCCCGCTCAGAAGACCAAAAAGGGCAAGAAAAAAGGCGCTCAGACAACTCTCCCCGAGAACGTAAAGAAGTTTACCGGTCCTATAACCCTTCCCGACGAGATAATGATAAGCGACCTTGCGGCAAAGCTCAAAATAACGACAGGCGAAGTCATAAAGAAGCTCCTCAACATGGGACTTGGTATGGATCAGGTCGGAGCGAACAAAATAGTCGATTACGATACGGCTTTCCTCCTTGCGGATGAGCTTGGTATTGCCGCTGAAAAGGAAGTTGTTCTCTCTATCGAGGATAAGCTGTTTGCCGACGATAAAGACGCTGAAAACGAGAACCTTGAGCCGAGAAGCCCGGTCGTAGTCGTAATGGGCCACGTCGACCACGGCAAGACCTCGCTGCTCGACGCCATAAGGAACACGAACGTCACCGCAGGCGAAGCAGGCGGTATAACCCAGCACATAGGCGCATACAAAGTAAGGATAAACGACAGAGATATAACCTTCCTCGACACACCCGGGCACGAAGCATTTACGGCAATGCGCGCGAGGGGCGCTCAGGCAACCGATATAGCTATACTCGTCGTAGCGGCGGACGACGGCATAATGCCACAGACCGTCGAGGCGATAAACCACGCAAAGGCGGCAGGCGTATCAATAATTGTTGCCATAAACAAGATAGACAAGGTAGGCGCAAACGTCGAGGCGGTAAAGCAGAATCTCACGACCTATGAGCTTATTCCCGAAGAGTGGGGCGGAGATACGATTTGCGTTCCCGTCTCCGCAATAAAGCATCAGGGTATAGAAGACCTTCTCGAAATGGTACTTCTCGTTGCGGACATGAAAGAGCTTAAGGCTAATCCCAACTGCCAGGCAAGAGGTATTGTTATTGAGGCAAAGCTCGACAAGGGCAAGGGTCCCGTCGCGACCGTGCTCGTACAGTCGGGTACGCTTCACAGAGGCGATATGGTCATTGCAGGAACGGCGATAGGCAGAGTAAGGGCGATGTGTGACTACAACGGCAAGACCGTAAAGGATGCCGGCCCGTCAACCCCCGTCGAGATAACCGGTCTCTCGGAAGCTCCCGAAGCAGGTGACGAGTTCAGAGTTGTCGCAAACGAGAGAATGGCGAAGGAGCTCGTTGAAAAGAGAAAGTCAGACGCAAAGGAAGAATTATTCAAGGCAAACGCAAAGGTATCTCTCGATGCGCTCTTCAGCCAGATGAACGAAGGCACGAAGGAACTCAATATAATCGTCAAGGCAGACGTACAGGGCTCCGCAGAGGCGGTAAAGGCGTCGCTTGAAAAGCTGAGCAACGACGAAGTAAAGGTAAAGGTCATCCATTCTGCGGCAGGCGGTATAACAGAGGGCGACGTTATGCTCGCATCGGCTTCCAACGCAATAATAGTCGGCTTTAACGTAAGACCGGATAAGAACGCCATGGATTCCGCCGAGAGACAGGAAGTAGACATAAGGACGTACAGAGTCATTTATGAGTGCATAGAAGAGATAACCGCAGCTCTGAACGGAATGCTCGATCCCGAATTTAAGGAAGTTGTTCTCGGTCATGCACAGGTCAGAAAGACAATACACGTTCCCGGCACAGGTTTTGTGGCAGGCTCTTACGTTCAGGACGGTAAGATAACTCGCTCGTCGCTCATAAGAGTTGTCAGAGACGGCGTAGTCATATTCGAAGACAAGATAAGCTCGCTCAAGCGCTTCAAGGACGACGCAAAGGAAGTTGCGCAGGGCTATGAGTGCGGTATCGCTCTCGAGCGCTTCAACGATATCAAGGAAGAAGATATACTCGAAGCGTATATTATGGAAGAAATCAAGAGAGAATTATAATGTGGCAGATGCTCCGCCGACGAATAGCCGGCGGAGATGCCGTATCTGCGATTTATAAATGGAAAGGAAGTATTTTATGCCCGCTAAAAGGCCGTTTTACCATGCGAGCAGAGTCAATGAAGATATAGCAAGAGAACTCATGTATATTCTGAAAGAGGTCAAGGACCCGAGAGTGTCAAAGGCGTTTGTGAGCGTCACAAAGACGGAGACCTCGTCCGATCTCAAGTACTGCAAGGTGTATTACAGCACCATGAGCGGCGACGATAAAGAAGTGAAGACCGGTCTTTACTCTGCTATCGGTTTTATAAGACATGAGCTTTCAACAAGACTTTCGCTCAGAAATACTCCGGAGCTGACGTTTATAAAAGACCGGGGTATACAGCACGGCGCACGTATTTCAGAATTGCTGAAAGATATATCGACGGCGGAAAATAAGGATACCGCAGAGGATCCGGAAGAAAAGAAAGAATAAAAATCGGGAGGGAAAGTGATGAAAGAGAAGAGAGGCGCGCTAACGTATGTTCTCATAGCCGTGATTGCGCTGCTTTTTATTTTCATGCTCATTTTATGCGGTCTGTATCTCGACCTCATTGTAAACGGGCTGAGTTCATCGCTTCCGAGCCTTCCCGAAAACGACAAGTGGATACTCTCAAACCGCGATTACGCCTCATACAGCAGTGCAAATGACTTGATTTCACCCGCATTTCTCGGCTTCAAAAGGCAAGACGGCACCATGGCGAGCGCCGTATATAACGAGTCTGCGAGAAAGCAGCTTACAGGCGTGCTGTATGACTATATTGGTGTGCTGTTCTCAGCAGATCCAATCAAGGTAGAGTACAGGACCGACGACGATAAGAGAGCTTTGCTGAACGGCATTTATTCAAGCGATAAGTATTTCTTTGCGTCTTTTTATGAGGAGCTGCCGTCGGCTGTGTTCATGCCCTGTATTTCGTCTGGGCGAACAGAGGAGTACGGCGGAGAGCCGTTCTTCGTCAAGTATATGTTCGTACTCGCCGATAGTGAAAACAATATATACGCATACTGCATAGACGGAGATTCAGAGGCGGTTTTGCTGTATCCGTATGAGAAGACGCCTTACAACGATTCGTCTCTTGCTGCATATAATGATGTCAGAGGATTCTCCGGATTTGAATTTGTCTCCGAAACTGCGCCTGTTGCCGTGTTTACCGATTCCTTTGACGTCGATTCGGTTCTCATAGCTCCGACTTCTTTGTTTTATAAATACGACATTTCGGATGAAAATACCGGAAATCTTCTCAACGTACTCGATTTCAATACAAACATGGTAAAGGTGCTGAAATCAAGGGACGACTCAACTATAAGCTTTGTCGAGAACGGAAAAGAACTGTATATCGTATCGGATGAAGGCAGGTTTGACTATAACGGATACGATGAGGGGATACACCTGTCCAAATTTTTGAAATATTATCCGCAATCCGCTTCCGGTTACACTTTTTCGGATAAAGTGCTTGCGGTTAAATATCTTTTGAACTCATTTGACAGACTGATAGTCGGCGGAGATGCTCTTCCGGCTCTTACGTCAGTAACATACAGCGACGATTCCGTCATATTCCGTCTCAAATATTTCTTTAACGGAATACTTCTCACGGACAGCGATTATGACATATCTGTCGAGATAGACGAAAACGCCATAAAGAGAATCGAGATAGACGGTCTGTTCTGTGATAGGGGAACCTTAAAAAAGCCGTCTTTGCCGGAGAAAATGGCGATAAGCGTAATGAATAGCGCAGAAAACGCCGAATACTACGCAATCTTTAAAATCGAGCAGTCTACAAATCAAGTCTCCCTCGTCTGGGCTGAAAAGGTAAGGGGTGAGAACTGATGTATCTTAAAAAGGTTTGCATTTTCCTCGCCGCGGCTTTTTTTGTTCTTGACCTGATGTTTTTTCTTATGTATATGAGCATGAGAAACAATATGCAGAAAATATCCGGCGAAATGATAGATAATGCGGTAGCGTATTTTGATAAAAACGGCGTTGCCGTAAACGCTTCGGTTATCCCGGATAAGGTGCCGGATAATCCCATATATTCATTTGCTTCTTATGACGAAGACCTGTATGAGGCGGTATCTGAAAAAATTTCATCGGAGTACTATCCGCTTTGTCAGTCGCTCAGCGCCATAGAAACGCCGGACGGCATTGTGTATTCCGTAAGCGACGACAGCTCTGCAAAGGCTCATATAAGGTTTTATTCGGATTCTTTTGCGTTCGAGTACAGCACTGAGGAATATGAGGAAAGCGGCATCGGTCCTCTTGGCTCTGATAAATTTGAGACTGACTCAAAAGAAATATCCGATAAAGAAAAAAAAGCGCTCAAGAGATTTATTGGAACTGTATCTTATGCTAAAAATCAGAGCTATGATATTGTCGGAGTGTCCTTGAAAGATACCGGTGTATACATTTCTGTTACTCAAAACGCATACGGAAATTATCCGATAGAAGACAATTATGCGAACGTTCTTATTTCTGACGGAACTGTTAAGTATGCCTGCGGAAAATGGATATCAAGGGAATATAAGAAGTCATACAGCGAGCCGCTTACGGACGGCGTAAATGCGCTTAAAAACATGGATATATCCGATGCGGCTGTCATACTGTCCGAAAAAATAGTATACAGGCACAGATATGCCGGAAATGACACCAATTATCTTATACCTGTATGGGAAATCGTATATCTTGATAATGGAGGAAGTGTAAACACACAATATATTGATGCCATAAAGGACCAAATTGTGAATAAATAATAAATTTTGGTTATTACTACTATTATTTTTTTATCAGCTATGTTATAATAACATAGTATTCAGAATAAATATGGAGGCTTGCGGATAATGGATAAAATTGTCATAACGGGCAATAAACCATTGCACGGCAGCATAGAAGTCAGCGGAATGAAAAACGCCGCTGTTGCCATTGTTTTCGGTACTATCCTCGCTGAGGACAAATGTACAATAGGCAATATACCTATGATAAGCGATATATCCGATGCTTTTGATATACTCACGGCAGTCGGAGCCAAGATAAAGAGACTTGATAAAACTACTTACGAAATAGATACAACGAATTATACGCCGTGCTCGGCGCCTTACGAGCTTGTCAGAAAGATGAGAGCGTCCTACTATATACTCGGCGCAGAGCTTGGGCGATTTGGAAGGGCAAGAGCGGCATATCCGGGAGGATGCGATATAGGGGCACGTCCCATTGACCAGCACATAAAGGGCTTTAAGGCTCTCGGTGCAGAGGTGGATCCCCCGTCGTCAAATTCCGGAGGAAACATAAACGTGACGACAGAGGACGGATGCCTTTACGGAGATTCCGTGTACATGGATGTCGTTTCGGTCGGTGCGACAATAAATATAATCCTTGCGGCTTGCAGGGCTAAGGGGACGACGGTTATTGAAAGCGCAGCAAGGGAGCCGCACGTAGTTGACCTTGCGAACTTTCTGAACGCCTGCGGAGCAAATATTTCCGGCGCCGGAACAGATGTAATAAAGATACGAGGAGTTGAAAAGCTCCACGGCGTGCATTATGATATAATACCGGATATGATTGAGGCAGGCACATACATGATGGCGGCTGCGGCAACGAAAGGCGATCTTACGATAACAAACGTTATACCCAAGCACCTTGACGCAGTTACGGCAAAGCTCCAGGAAATGGGCGTGACAGTCGAAGAATATGATGATGCGGTCAGAGTTTCGTCTGTTGGCTGCAGAATAAAGGGTACATACGTTAAGACGGCTCCGTATCCCGGATTCCCGACAGATATGAATCCTCAGATAGGCGTGCTTATGTCTATAGCCGAGGGAGAATCTGTGATAAGAGAAGGCGTTTGGGACAACCGCTTCAAGTATGTCGATGAGCTCATAAGAATGGGAGCTTGCATCAAGAACGACACAAAGTCCGCAACATTTACCGGCGTCAGCAAGCTGTTCGGTGCGCCTGTATCGGCGTGCGATCTGAGAGCAGGTGCGGCGTTTATCATTGCGGGACTTGCGGCTGAGGGCGTTACGACAATAGATAATATCCAGCACATACAGAGGGGATATGAGGACATTGTCGGAAAGCTCAGAAACGTAGGAGCCTGCATTGAGCTCCAAAATGTTCCCGACGACGCCAACGTCCTTTCGAGTAAAATATGAAGTCAATATCAGGGGTGTCACTTGCGTGGCACCTGTTTTTTTTGTCAAATTGCCGTGTAAATCGGCAATTTTTTTGTTAAATTTTGAATTTTTATAAAAAAAGAGCAAGTTTATATTGCAAAAAAATACGAAAAGTGATACAATATACCTTGTATAGTTGTGCACAATGCTCACCGAGGAAAAGAGGCAGCAGAAAATGAACAATGTTATAACGAACATAAAGCCAAATATAAGCATCGAAGCCGCTGCGCACTTCTCTGCGTCAAGCATTGCTTCAGGCATTATTCCCGTCACTGCGCTCGTTATCAATTATGTCCCTGACGGCGTTCTTGGTATTAGCGTCAGTATGGAGTGCAAAGCCGGTAATATAACGGTATTCAGATGCAGGGATAAGGTCTTTGACGGCGTCAGCACAGATGCATATAATTACTACGGCGGGGACAACGTTACGATACGGTTTGACAGAGCGGACTTTGAATATGACGAAATTTTTCTTGCGAGCATAAAGCAGTGCAGCGACGCTGAAATAACCGTCCATGCAAAGATTGGCACAATAAAGGCGGAGGCAAGTACGGTTATAAGGATATGCGCCGACGATGAGTGGGACGGAGTAGACGCACATCCCGAAAAGCTCGCTTCATTTATTGATCCCTGTTCCGAACATATAGAAGATATAGTTACCGAATCTTTTAACGAATGGCAGATATCCGAAGATAAAGCGCTTGAATATATACGCAGTATCGTTAAAAATATCAGGGCAAAAAATATTATATGCTCGAAGAAAGAGTCCTACGGCCTCGATAAGCGCCAGACGGTAAAAGCTCCGGGCAAGCTGCTTGAGATGTCGTCTGTCATATCAACTCCGATAGAGCTTGCTGTCTTATTCTGCTCATGTGCGGAAAGGGCTGGTCTTGATCCCGTCATTATATTTTCACGTGCCGTAAACGGCATTGCCGGGGTTTACTGCGGTATATGGATCAACAAACAGTTTGATACAGTGCTCTCGGAGAGCCTCTCAATGCTTCGCGGTGCGATAGCAGGAAAAGAGATACTCGTGTTTGACCCGGTGATTGCATCGTCGGCTCAGAACGTAGATATAGAGCTTGCTGCCGATACGGCTTCCGAGTTTTTCATGAGAGCGTCAACGGAGCTCCTGTTTGTTCTTGACGTAAAGAACGCAAGAAAACACGGTATATATCCGATGAGCGGAAGAATTGCGGACGCTTCAACGGATATTTCGCCGGACGATAGGAAAAACGCCCGAAGCATAATGGCTGATATATATTCGGGACTTCTGGAAAAGCCGGTGTTTAAACTGCTTCACGGCGAGTACGGCGCATACGAGTATCTTCCGCTTATATCAGAGGATATTTTATCTGTAATAAATTCCGCAAGAGAAAACAGAGTAGCCTTCAAGCCGCTTGAAATAAGCGAAAAAATAGGAAAATTCGCAGGTCTCACGGACAATTTCTGTTCATTTGCCCTAAAGGACGAGAAGGTCGTATCTTACAACAAATCCGAGAAAGACGAAGTTATGAAGGCTCTTTCAGGCTTTAAGTCACGCATTGCGCTCTCAAAGGCGGTTAACACGGGAGTATATGAAAGCTCGTTCCACAAGAGCGCTTCAAAGATGGCGTTCTCAAAGGACGATAACGCATATCTTGCCGTCGGATTTCTGAGAATATATGAAGGTGCGGAGAACACCCCGAGATTCTTTCCGCTCTGCTTCTTAAAGGTATGCGTTGACAGCCGTTACGGATACGGATTCAGAATAGAGAGCGAAAGACCTGTTATAAACACGCTCCTCGTTTCTTATCTTGTGCGCCACGACGTCAACACGTCGGATATCGAGAGCATACCCCGGGTATTTGAGCTCTTTGAAAAGCTCGCATCGTCTGCTTCAAAGAACGATGACGAAGATATTTTCAAATCTTCCGAGATAATAAGGGAAGCGGCGCTCATATATGCCGATCTCTCCGATTTTCTGCTTTGGGACGAGCTTCGGCGCTCTGCAAAGGTCATGCTCAGATCCGAGCAGTTCAGAAAGCTGCTCTCTCCCGAGAGAAATATGCGCATAGATGCGTACGATGACGACTACGTTTTCCCGCTTTATATGCCGGAAAGCTCAAACAGAGCGCTCCTCTATGACGGAAATGTAATAGTCAAAGGCATATCCGGAGCGGAAAAGCTTGATCTTATTGCAAATAAGGTGTCATATAATCTGTCAGGCGGAAAGAGGACGCTTATTGCTTCGCAAAGCAAAGAATTTTCAGATGCTTCGATTGCCCGAATTTCCGATGCCGGTATGGCAAATGCTTCTCTCATTATATCAGAGGATACAACAGTCAGTGAAGTTATAGAAAATATAGAAAAGAAATGTGAAGAGCTGAAGGAGCTCAGCAGCGATTCGGCGTCGCCCATATCCAAGGAGCTTGCGGACGTTTCGGATAAGCTTATGACTTACGAAAGAAATCTGACAAAGCAGGATCCTTTGCTCGGAATATCGGTTTTAGAGGCAATAGAGTCTTACGCATCCGCCGGAGAAGGTATTTCGGATATTCCCGAGCTTGAGATCGACGAAGAAGCTTTCAGCGGCATAACTCAGGAAAAATTTTACTCATATTTCAGAACTGCCGAAAAGCTTATATCTGTCGCAAAGGAGGCGCTTGAAACTGCCGGCTTACCTCGCTCTGCGCCGCTGTCTTTGCATCCGCTGTACCTTGTCCGCCCGAGCGGCGAGCTTGATAAGGAGTTTGTGCTTACTGTAATCGACCGTATTCTTCCCGTACTTTCCGAATACAGAGAGGTATTCTTTGAGGAGAGCAGAGAACTCGGCATGGATATTACGGATATAAAGGACATAACCGCCGCAGGAGCTCTCAATGAGCTGTACAGACATATAATATCGTCGAGGGACGTGGAAATTCCGTTTGACGTGTCTGCTATGGATATATCCTCTTTTGCGTCCGATACAGACCGCATATCGAAGACCAAGGCGAGAATGGAGAATATCGAGTATCAGCTCAGATTCCTTAATAAAGAGCTGTTTGACGACATTGATATAATCTTACCGGGATACAACTATTCATCCGACGGCACAGATACCAATTTCCTCAAAAAGTTCATTCTCAGAAAGAACAACAAGGACGTTCTTCTTCAGTACGTATCGAGCGAGAACAGGTCCGAATTTTATCGAAGATATATTTAAGCTCCTCGACGAGTATTTAAGACTTAAAAAATCAATAGGCGATTCTTCCGCATCACTTACGACCGATGAGAACGCCGTTCGCATAGCAAGGCTCATTTCCGATATAAAGGAGCAGCTTTTAAAAATATATCCGTCTTATACAGGCGATGACACCTTTATAGACCGCAAGGCAGGAAGGATACTCGGCTATATAAGAAAGATATCGTCAGATCCTGCTGTTTCCAAGAAGCTCACCGTCGCAAGGGCAAAGTTTGCCGAGGTATATTCGGACAACGAGTGCCTGCTTGAAAGACTTTCATCTCATATAGG
Organism: uncultured Clostridia bacterium; assembly: GCA_905235695.1. GTDB lineage: Bacteria > Bacillota > Clostridia > Oscillospirales > CAG-382 > UMGS882. The sequence continues at coordinate 12,691 of CAJOMW010000015.1, forward strand.
TGCAAGCTTTTCGTCACTCCGCTTTGAAAACGGCTTGCTGAATTATGACGGACTTTCGCTTTATCTGAGAAAGCTTGCGGAAAATCTGCCGTTCACAAGCGAATGGGAAAAATGGCTTGAAGCCGAAAAGCAGGCGACTCCGGCAATTGCGTCGTTTGCACGCTATATCTGCGAAAAAGGCGCAGGAAACGACGTAGACAAGCTCTTTGCGAAGTCTCTTATAAAACCGGCAATAAAATACCTTACCGATAAATATGAGCTTAGCGGCGATATAGGATCGATAGAAAGGGCAAAGGCTAAATATCCGTCGCTTCTGAACAGGGCGCGCGAAATATCCGCAAACAATGCAAAGATAGCTTATGAACAGCGCCTGAAGCACTACGCCGAAACCGAAAACATTTCGGCAATGCTCGAAGACCGTGACATATCATTAGCTGCCTTTGTCAATAAATACGCTGATATCATAACGCACTTTTACCCGTGCGTATTTGTGAAAAATAAAGAAGTGACCATGTATTTTGGCATTGACGCAAAATTTGATACCGTTATATTTGACGACTACGCAGGCAGCGGTATGCTGAATATGCCGCTTGCCGCGTTGACGGATAACCTTATTGCGCTTTCATTTACAGAAAAGCAGAGCGAGTTTGCCGACACTTTGAGTTATGCCGGCGCGCTGATATGCAACGTATCTTACGGCGCATCAAAGTCCAATCAAATGATGTCCTCGTTCTTTGGTAAGAATAGCGTATGCTGCTCAAGGACAGATAATAAGGTAATACAGATAGTTTCCGTTAACGGCAGTATGAGACGCAGTACTGATATGGCAAATCCCAAAGAAGCAGATACGTGCGTTGCAAAAGCATTTGAGCTGCTATCAAAGGGGCTCGGAAAGGTCGGAATATTTGCGTTTACGTCCGGTCAATACGCTTATATCCGCCACTCAATGTCAATACTCGCAGAGAAGAACGACGAAGCGAGGGATATGATGGCAAGCGGAGCGATAAAGGTATATGATGCGTCTGTGCCGTGCTTTGATAAGCTCGACGGAGCTGTAATATCATTTGGCGCGGCGCCGGATAAGAACGGTGTTGTTGGTCCGAACTGCGGCTTTGGCGCAAGCGGAGCTTCTTACGGAAGCCTTGCCAACATCGGAAATATTTTATGCGATAACTTGATATTCGTAACTTCTCTCGGCATGAAGGAGCTTTCAAAGTACAGAAGAATAAGCTTTGATTTTGAAAAAATGTATTACTTATTCCTCTTTGCACTTTACGGTGCGCTTCCGCTGAGCAAAAACACGGAGTACGGTATATTGCAGAAGAAGCTGCTTGAACAATACGAAAATTACGTATATTCCTGCGGAAAATACGAAAGCCGATTTACCGTCTGCGACAGGGAAACATCAAAATTCGTATCGCTCGATTGCCTTGATGCCGACGATACCATACTCGGCACTCTCGCTTCGTCAAGCATAGCAGATGAAGACGTGACATTTGAACACGTATCACCGTTAAAGCTGATATAAATTCCCGATTTTACATATATTGATTCTGAAAGGGTGTGACCTATGCCTATAATTCAAGGTACTTGCATAGGAATAGATTTGGGCACGGCAAACAGTATAGTTTGCACCAAAGAAAAGGGCATAGTTATACGCGAGCCGTCCGTTGTGGCTTATGATAACAAGCAGGACAGAGTACTCGCAATAGGCGAGGAAGCAAAGCGGATGATGGGGAAGACGCCTTTCGGCATAACTACCGTGAGGCCCCTCAGAGACGGAGTAATAGCGGATTTCGGACTGACTCTCGTCATGCTTAAAATGTTTATAAAAAAAGTAATGCGCTCGGCAATAATATCAAGGCCTAAAGTTATAGTTTGTATTCCTTACGGCATTACAGAGGTCGAACAGAGAGCCGTTGAGAACGTTGCAATAGAAGCAGGCGCTTCCGGCGTTGCGCTCATAGATGAGCCTGTTGCGGCTGCAATCGGCGCAGGACTTCCCCTGAGGCAGTCCAAGGGCAACGTCATTGTGGATATAGGCGGAGGCACGACTGAGGTGGCGGTTGTTACCGGCGGCGGAGTTGCGGTTTCAAATTCCGTTAGGGTTGCCGGAGATAAGTGCGATCAGGCTATCGTGGAATACATAAGGAAGAAGTTTAATGTTCTTATAGGCGAGAGCACCGCCGAGGAGATAAAAATGGAGATTGGCTCGGTACACGAGTCAACGGATATAGGTATGCTCGAGGTGCGTGGAAGAAATCTTGCTACGGGACTTCCTTCGGTTTTCAACATATACTCAAAAGAGATAAACGAAGCAATGTCCGGCCCGATAAACAGCATAATAGACGCTATAAAAGCTACCCTTGAAATAACGCCGCCGGAGCTCTGCGCCGACATATATGAGACCGGTATAACTCTTGCGGGCGGCGGAGCGCTGATATCGGGCTTTGCACAGCTTGTGCAGGACAAAACTCATCTGCCGGTATACATAGCAAAGCATCCGCTCGACTGCGTTGCAGACGGCATTATCAAGGTCATGAACAGCAGCGCTTATAACGGCGTGCTTCATGAAGTAAAGCGCATATAAAGTCAATAACATTTATATATATTTTGCCAAAGTTGGCACGGAGGTTATCAGATGAACACTTTAAAAAAACTGACTTTTAAGAAGGACAACGATAAAATGTCCGAGCGTCCCGTATTCATTATTGTCATGGACGGTGTGGGTATTGCGCCAGATACGGCGGGAAACGCCGTAAAAATAGCAAAAACACCGACGCTCGATATGCTTATGTCAAAATATCCTACGCTTAAATTGAAGGCTCACGGAACGGCCGTAGGACTTCCCACCGACGACGATATGGGAAACTCCGAAGTCGGTCACAACGCTCTCGGCGCCGGACAGGTTTTTGCGCAGGGCGCAAAGCTCGTATCAAATTCGCTTGAAAGCGGAAAAATGTTTGAGTCAAACTCGTGGAAGGAGATAGTATCGGTAAAGGATACCGGAAAGACGCTCCATTTTATAGGTCTTTTTTCTGACGGAAACGTACACTCTCACATAGACCACCTCAAGGCTATGATAAAGCAGAGCAAAAAAGAGGGAGTAAAGAGGGTAAGGATACACATTCTTCTCGACGGAAGAGACGTCGGAGAAACTTCCGCACTCGACTACGTTGTGCCGTTCGAGGCTTTTCTCGATGAGCTGAGAGACGCTGATTTTGATATAAAAATCGCTTCAGGCGGCGGAAGAATGAACATCACAATGGACAGATACGGCGCTAACTGGGCAATGGTGGAAAAGGGATGGCACACACACGTACTCGGCGAGGGAAGGACTTTCGCATCCGCAAAGGAAGCTATTGAAACGTACAGAAACGAGACAGGCTGCATAGATCAGGATCTTCCTCCTTTTGTAATTGCCGAGGGAGGCGAAGCGGTTGGCAGGATAACCGACGGAGACAGCGTAGTATTTTACAACTTCAGAGGAGACAGAGCGCTTGAAATATCAAGGGCGTTTGAAGAAAAAGATTTTGATAAGTTTGACAGAGTTGTATTCCCGAACGTAACCTATGCAGGTATGCTCGAATACGACGGCGACCTCCATATCCCGTCGAGATATCTCGTAAGCCCTCCCGAAATAACCGGTACCATGGGCGAATTTTTAGCAAACACGGGTGTTACACAGTACGCTCTCTCTGAAACACAGAAGTTCGGACACGTAACGTATTTCTGGAACGGAAACAGGAGCGGAAAGTTTGATGAAAACACAGAGCTTTACGAAGAAGTGAAATCCGACGTGGTTCCCTTTGAGCAGCGTCCCTGGATGAAGTGCGCAGAGATAACCGACAGACTTCTCGAGGTCTCAAAAGAGGGAAAATACAGATTTATGAGAGTCAATTTCCCGAACGGAGACATGGTAGGACATACCGGAAGCCTGATGGCGACGATAGTATCTATGGAAGCTCTCGACCTCTGCCTTGCTCGCATATTGGAGCAGGTAGACGCACTTGGCGGAGTTGCAATTATCACCGCTGACCATGGAAATGCGGATGAAATGTACGAGACAGGCAAGGACGGTATGCCGAAGGTTGACAAGGAAGGCCACTACAAGGCAAAGACAAGCCATACGCTAAATCCCGTTCCGTGCATAATATACGATAACTTCGGCGCCGATAACTACACCGTAAAGAAGGACGGCTCATACGGTCTTTCAAATATCGCCGCAACGCTCGTAAATCTCATGGGATACGAAGCTCCTGATTTTTGGGACGAAAGCATGATAGAAATAAAGAAGTAATATAGCGCATTTTACCGGATATCCGCCTTGTAATATTGACAGAAAAATGAAAGGATGATTAAAATGAAGTTGATGAAAAGTATTTTGGCTTTAGTGTTATCCGCCTCTGTTTTAATGCCCGTTTTTGCAAGCCAAGGAAGGTTTGAGGACTTATCTCTGGAAGATATAAATGAAGTACCGACAGCATCGGCGTATCTTTTTGACTCGTCGCTGCTGCAAGGCGAGGGGACCGAAGAAAGTCCGTACTTGATTTCAGACCTAAGCGATTTTGAAGCATTTGCCGATGCCGTAAACACAGGATCAGCAGGATATCCGCAGGCATATTACAGGCTGACGGCAAATATAGACTTTACGGATGCAAGCTATGAACCGGTCGGAACAGAAAGTTTCCCGTTTAGCGGAGTGTTTGACGGAAATGGATATTACCTGGCTAACATAACTATTGATGATAGTGTTATGTATGCCGGAGCTTTCGGCAATGTTCGCAACGCCTCAATTGTTAATCTCGGAATTGAGAATGCAGATATAAATGTATCTGTCAGAACCGGAGAAGGTAAGGTCTACGCCGGGCTCCTCTGCGGACAATATATCGG
>CAJOMW010000016.1 GCA_905235695.1 uncultured Clostridia bacterium
AAATTCCTATTGTAATTTGGAAAAATGTATGTTATAATATGCACGTTGCGTTACAGAATGTACGTTTTAAATTGATTTTCATCGGAGGAAGATTAAAAATGGGAACAGTTCAGTTGATAATTGGCATATTATTGATAGTTATGGGAGTATTCCTTATAATATCCGTATTGATGCAGAGCAGTAAGGATCACCGCCTTTCCGGTTCAATAGCCGGCGGTGCGGAGACCTTCTTCGGCAAGACCAAGGGCAGGACGCTCGACGCTCTCTTTAATAAGCTTACCACTGTTATTACTATCATATTCGTTCTTTTGGTGCTTGTGCTCTTTATAATCCAGCCCAGTGTAGAAACTCTCAACCAGAGACAGGCTGATGCGCTTGCCGCTGAGACCGCAGGCGAAGAGACCGAGCAGGTAGTTGACGAAGCGACGGCTGATGAAGCTGATAATGAAGCTCAGGCAGTTGTAGACGACGCTGAAGCTGCTGTCGAAGAAGAGGCTGAAACCACAGACGAAGCTACTGTTGAAGAGGCTGAAACCACAGACGAAGCTACTGTTGAAGAAGAAGCTGAAATCACAGACGAAGCTACTGTTGAAGAAGAAGCTGAAATCACAGACGAAGCTACTGTTGAAGAAGAGGCTGAAGCAACAGGTGAAACCACTGAGGAAGAAGCTGAATAATCTTTCGTTCGGTCACAAATAAATATCTGACAACAAAGAGGTTGTAACTTTTGTTACAGCCTCTTTCTGCATATTTTTGCATAAAATGTAAAAACAAATTTCAAATAATGTGAACTCACTTGACAAACAGAGACGGATTGAATAAAATAAAGGCACAAAGGCATTGATGGGAAGAGTAGGATCGATAAGGTTCGTTCCAGAGAGCCGCCGGAAGCTGAAAAGGCGGTGCGAAAGGTCGGTTTGAAGAACGTCCCGGAGCTTCTGTGGGGAAAGCCGAGATTTCGGTAAGTAGTTGCAGACGGAAGGCACGCACGTTACAGCGGGCAGGTATGATACGTACCGAAAAGAGAGGGCAGCGTAAGCTGTCAATATGGGTGGCAACACGGTTTATCCGTCCCTGTGAGTCAGTCTCACAGCGACGGTTTTTTTATTGTATTTTGCCGCCGAATGCATAAGCCTTTGCCTTGATATATTTTTCGGTATCACAAAGAAAGGATTGATTCTGAGATGAAGAGAAGAACGGATTACTGCGGCTCTTTCAGAGAAGAGCACGTGGGAATGAACGTCGCGGCCTGCGGATGGGTGCAGACAAAGCGCGACATGGGCGGAGTCATATTTATTGACCTGCACGACAAAGAAGGAACCTTACAGGTTGTCTTTGACGCAAAGAACCTTTGCGAGGACGACTTTAAAATTGCTGAGGCTCTCCATAATCAGGACGTGATATCCGTAAGCGGCAAAATGCGCCACAGAAGCGAAGATACCATAAACCCGAAGATAGAGACCGGAACGGTAGAGCTTGCGGCTTCATCCATAGAAATGCTCTCAAAGGCTCACGCACTGCCTTTTCAGATAGACGACGGCGCACCTGTCAGAGAAGATCTGAGACTGAAATACAGATTTCTCGACATAAGGAGAAGCACTATTCAGAACAATCTGAAATTCCGTGCAAAGGTCTCGAGAATAGCAAGGGAATACCTCGATGACGAAGGCTTCACGGAGGTAGAGACGCCGTATCTCACAAAATCCACCCCCGAGGGCGCAAGGGACTATCTCGTGCCGAGCCGTGTGCATCCGGGCATGTTCTATGCTCTTCCGCAGTCGCCCCAGATATTCAAGCAGCTGCTCATGGTCGGCGGCATGGATAAGTATTATCAGATAGCGAGGTGCTTCAGGGACGAGGACCTCAGAGCCGACAGACAGCCGGAGTTTACGCAGGTAGATATGGAGATGTCGTTCGTCGAGCAGGAGGACGTTCTCGTACATCTCGAAAAAATGTTCAAGTATATATTCAAAAAGGCTCTTGACGTAGATATCAGCTATGATTTTCCGAGAATAACGTGGAAGGAATCAATGGACAGATACGGCTGTGATAAGCCCGATCTGAGATTCGGGCTCGAGATAGTGGACGTCACGGATATTGCCGCAAGGAGCGATTTTTCGGTGTTCAAATCTGTGACCGCAAGCGGCGGCACGGTTCGCGCCATAAACGTAAAGGGCAAGGCGGATTTCACCCGCTCGCAGATAGAGGAGCTGACAGACAAAGCCGTATCATACGGCGCAAAGGGCATGGCGTGGATAGCGGTGCGTGAGGACGGCGAGCTGTATACAATACTCACGAAATACTTCAAAAAGGAAGTTATGGACGAGCTGCTCGAAAGGACGGGCGCTGGGCCCGGAGATTTCATCCTCTTCTGTGCCGATAAGACGGCGACGGTGAGAAAGGTGCTCGGCGCTTTGAGAAACGATCTCGGAACGCTGCTCGGTCTTAAAGACAAGAACGACTATAAGCTGTGCTTTGTAATAGATTTTCCGGAGTTTGAGTACTCGGAGGAAGAAGAGAGATACGTGGCAATGCACCACCCGTTCACGATGCCGTATCCGGAGGATCTGCAGTACCTTGAGAGCGATCCGGAAAAGGTGAGGGCGCAGGCGTACGATGTGGTTCTGAACGGCGTTGAGCTGGGAAGCGGCTCTGTAAGAATACACGACAGAGAAATACAGCGGATAATGTTCAAGGCGCTCGGCTTTACCAAAGAGCAGACGCAGGAGCGCTTCGGATTTATGATAAACGCCTTTAAGTACGGCACGCCGCCGCACGCAGGCTTTGCATTCGGACTTGACAGACTCGTAATGCTGATGCTCGGAGCGGATTCTCTCAGAGACGTAATAGCGTTTCCCAAGACGAAAGATGCGTCCTGCCTAATGACCGAAGCGCCGAACATCGTCGACATAAAACAGCTTGAAGAACTCTCGCTTTTGTCGCTCTCAGAGAGCGTAAACGAGCAGGGCGAGAGGGTGTCCGCAAAGAAAAAGACTAAGAGGATAGACGTAGACAGAGTAGCGTCGCTTGCAAATCTCACGATTTCAGACGATAAGAAGGATAAGCTTGAGAGCGACATGGAGTCGGTCATCGACTTTGCAAACGAGCTCGGTGCGCTTGATACAGAGGGCGTAGCGGCGCGTGAGCATATAGTACACAGCAAAAACGTGTTCAGGGATGATATGCCGGAGCAGAACTACGGCAGAACGGAGCTGCTTGCAAACGCCAAGACCAAAACAGAGGAATATATTTACGTTCCGAGAGTCGTAGAGTGAGAAGGGAGGATATTTATAATGAGTGAACTTACAAAACTTAGCATCAGAGAGCTCAGAACGCTTCTCGATGAGAAAAAGATATCCTCAGTCGAGCTTACCAAAGCATATATTGACAACATCAAAGCTAAAGATGAGAAGATAGGGGCGTACCTTGCCGTAACGGAAGAGGATGCGCTCGAAAGTGCAAAAAAGTGCGACGGCGAGACGTCGGATACTATTCTTCACGGAATACCCTGCGGCATTAAGGACAACATCTGCACAAAGGGCGTAAAAACCACCTGTGCGTCAAAGATGCTGGAGGACTTTGTGCCGTGCTATGATGCGACGGTAATTGAAAAGCTGAAAAATCAGGGATTTATAATGCTCGGCAAGCTCAATATGGACGAGTTTGCAATGGGAAGCACAACGGAAAATTCCGCATTCAGGATAACGAGAAATCCGGTTAACACAGAATGTGTTCCCGGCGGCTCAAGCGGAGGAAGTGCGGCGGCGGTCAAAGCTGAGGAAGCTCCGTATACTCTCGGCTCGGACACCGGCGGCTCGATAAGACAGCCTGCGGCGTTCTGCGGAGTAGTCGGAATGAAGCCGACATACGGCGCCGTATCGAGATACGGACTTGTTGCGTTCGCCTCGTCGCTCGATCAGATAGGACCTCTTACAAAGACGGTATACGACAACGCAATGGTCCTTTCGGCGATTGCGGGACACGATGCAAAAGACGCAACGTCCATGAGCAAAGACGCTCCCGACTGCCTTTCGGATATTGAAAAAGGTGTATCCGGAATGAAGATAGCGCTGCCGGTCGAGTTCTTCTCGGAGGGAATAGATCCCGAGGTCAAGAGCGCGGTATTTGAAGCGGCAAAGGTGTTTGAAAGCCTCGGTGCAAGCATAGAGGAAGTAAAAATGCCGTCTCTCAAAGAGGCTCTTGCGGCTTACTACGTCATATCCTCGGCGGAGGCTTCGTCAAACCTTGCCCGCTTTGACGGCGTGAGATACGGTCACAGAAGCGAGAATTACAGCGACATCGGCGAGCTTTACCGCAATACCCGAAATGAAGGCTTCGGAGATGAAGTGAAGCGCCGCATTATGCTCGGAACATTTGCGCTCTCGTCGGGATATTACGACGCATATTACAAGAAAGCGCTCCAGGCAAGAAGCCTGATAATATCGGAGTACGAAAAGATATTCGGAAAAAGCGACTTTATCCTGTCGCCCGTTGCGCCGACAGCAGCGTATAAGATAGGCTCAAAGACCGGAAGCCCGATAGAGATGTATCTCGGCGACGTATATACCGTGCCGGTAAATATTGCCGGACTTCCGTCCCTATCCATGCCTTGCGGAGCGACAGAAAACGGACTTCCGATAGGTATGCAGCTGATAGGAAAGGCAAGAAGCGAGCCTGTGCTGTACAGAGCAGGCTACGCATACGAAACGGCAAAGGAGGCAAAGTGACATGAACTACTATAAGGGCTATGAAATGGTAATAGGCCTCGAAGTACACGTCGAGCTCAAGACCGAAACAAAGATATTCTGCAGCTGCAAGACCACCTTCGGAGCCGCTCCTAATACTCAGTGCTGCCCGGTATGCATGGGTATGCCGGGAACGCTTCCGGTGCTGAACGGCAAAGTCGTCGATTATGCGGTAAAAGCGGGGATAGCGACCGGGTGCACCATTGCCCGCTTCTCAAAGCAGGACAGAAAGAACTACTTCTATCCGGATCTGCCGAAGGCGTATCAGATATCGCAGTATGACCTTCCGCTCTGCGAGAGGGGACATATAGATATAGAGACAGAAAACGGAAGCAAGACCATTGGCATAACGCGCATACACATAGAAGAGGACGCCGGAAAGCTCGTGCACGACGACAAGCTCGGCACTCTCATTGACTGCAACAGGTGCGGTGTGCCGCTTATAGAGATAGTTTCCGAGCCTGATATAAGAAGCGCAGAAGAAGCCGACGCATACCTCAGAAAGCTGAGGGCGATCATAATGTACACAGGCGTATCCGACTGCAGGATGAACGAGGGCTCTCTTAGGTGCGACGTAAACCTATCGGTAAGAAAGGTCGGAGAAGAAAAATTCGGAACACGTACGGAGATGAAAAATCTGAACTCGTTCCAGTTTATAGCAAAAGCGATAGATTACGAGTACAGAAGGCAGGTAGACGCAATAGAGAGCGGAGAGGTGATAGTGCAGGAGACGCGCCGCTTTGATTCCGCCGCAGGAAAGACATATTCGATGCGCCGCAAAGAGGACGCCAACGACTACCGCTATTTTCCCGATCCCGATCTTCCGCCGATCGAAATATCCGAGGAAAAGCTCTCGTCTCTGAAAGCCGAAATACCTATGCTTCCCGATGAGCGGAAGGAGATATACACATCAAAATACGGTCTTACGCCGTATGACGGCGAGATGATAACGAGCGAGAAGTCGGTAGCTGATTATTTTGAAAAGTGCGCCGCACTTACCGCATATCCGAAGATCGCGGCAAACATTCTGATAACAGACATTCTCCGCTATATGGACGAAGAGAGCGGAGATATACCGATAAGCCCCGAAAACCTCGCAAAGGTAGCCGAAATGCAGGGCTCGCAGAGGATAAACAGCTCGACGGCAAAGAAGATGGTGAAAGAGCTGCTGTCCGGTCCGTTTGATCCCGAATTGTACGCAGAAGAGAACGGATTGTGGCAGATAAACGATACGGTTCTTCTCGAAAAAATGGTCAAAGAAGCCGTGAGCGCAAACGCAAAGTCCGTCGAGGACTATAAAAACGGCAAAGAGAGCGCACTCAAAGCGATAGTCGGAGCAGTCATGGCAAAGACGGGCGGAAAGGGAAATCCCGTAATAATAAACGAGCTGCTTGAAAAAGAATTAAAGTGATATATAAAGAGGAGAAAATTGTTGTGATTTTCTCCTTTTTTTCTGATAAAAGACAGAATAAACCTTGACAAATATAAGAAAAAATGCAATAATATATAGGTGCAGGATTTGTGAAGTAAAAAATGATTTTCGGAAGGTATATTCAAGTATGCAGACGGATTTGTTTGAACAGATCAAAGCGACAAAGGACGAAATGTCAAAGAGCCATAAGCTCATAGCCTCGTATATTCTCGAGCACGGCGAAAAGGCGGCATATCTTACGGCGACAAAGCTCGGAGCAAACGTTGGAGTTTCGGAGAGCACGGTCGTGCGCTTTGCCATTGAGCTCGGCTTTTCGGGATATCCCGATTTCCAGAGCGAGCTTCAGAAGAGCCTCCGCTCAAAGCTCACCGCACTCCAGAGGATTGATGTCGCCGACAACCTTATCGGAAAGGGAAATATAGTCCATTCGGTAATAGCCGCAGACATGAACAATATGAAATTGTCGCTCTCAAGCCTTGACGAAAAGTCTTTTGACCGTGCGGTAGACGCTATATGCGGTGCTGAGAACATATACATCATAGGCAAGCGCTCCGCAAATATGCTTGCCGAATTCATGCACCACTACTTCAGATATATATTCAATAAAGTTCACCTCATCGGCTCCAACAACACGAGCGAGCTCTTTGAGGAGATATTTAAAATATCCGAGAAAGACGTGCTCATAGCTATATCTTATCCGAGATACTCAAAGCGTACCAAGACAGCCGCAGAGTTTGCAAAGCAGCGCGGAGCAAAGGTCATAGCGCTTACCGACAGCGACCGCTCTCCGATAACGGCTTTTGCCGACATCAAGCTGTTTGCAAGGAGCGACATGGCGTCTTTTGTCGATTCTCTCGTCGCGCCTCTCAGCATTATTAACGCTCTCATAGTCGCCGTAGGCAGAAAGAACAGGGATAGCCTCGAAAAGAACTTTGGCGATCTCGAAAAGATATGGGACGCATACGACGTATACGAAGCGCCAAACTGATGATATGAGCGAAAAGATTGCGATAATCGGCGGCGGAGCCGCAGGGCTCATGTGCGCGTGTATTGCCTCGGACGGCGGATGTGACGTGACGCTCTTTGAAAAAAACAGGTCGGAGAGAATTATAGACAGCGAGAGGGCGTTTGATAACGCATATCTCGGGAAAAAGCTGCTTATAACCGGCAAAGGCAGATGCAACCTCACCAACGACTGCTCTCTCGACGATTTTCTTTCGAGCGTGCCCACAAACTCAAAGTTCCTTTACGCCGCATATAACGCATTTCCGCCGCGCAAGGTTATGGAGTATTTTGAGAGCATAGGCGTTCCGCTGAAGGTCGAGAGGGGAAACAGGGTTTTCCCGGTTTCGGACAAGTCTCTCGACGTACTCAGAGCGCTGAAAAAAGTGCTTGCAAAGAATGGCGTAAAAGTAATAAATAAAAAGATAAGCGATATATCGTCAGGAGATGGCTTTATCCTTAAAGACGAGGACGGAGCGGAGTACCGGTTTGATAAATGCGTTGTATGCACAGGCGGCATCTCTTATCCGCAGACCGGCTCTGACGGCGACGGCTACGTCTTCGCAAGAAGGTTCGGACTCTCTGTGACGGATACCAGACCGTCCCTCGTGCCGCTCGTCTGCGAAGGCACTTCGTTTGCGGACGTTGCGGGACTCACGCTTAAAAACGTCAGCCTTTCGATAGTTGATACAGAGAAGAAAAAGACGGTATTTTCAAAGCAGGGCGAGCTTTTGTTCACACACACCGGCATTTCCGGACCGCTCGTGCTTGCCGCATCTTCTCACATGAAGGATTTTTCATGCGGAAAGTACCGAGCCGATATAGACTTAAAGCCGGCTCTCGACGAGCAGACTATTGATGCAAGGCTCGTATCCCTCTTTTCGCTTCACGGAAATAAAAAGCTGGAAAACGCACTGTGCGAAATGCTTCCGAAATCAATGGCGGCGCCGTTTGCAAAGTACTGCGGATCGGATCCGGAAATGCTGACAAGTTTCGTCACCAAGCAGCAGAGAAGAACTATGTGCGCTTCATTCAAAAAGTTTTCGCTTAAAGTTTTGTCACTCGGCAGCTTCAGCGAAGCGGTTGTGACATCCGGCGGAGTAAGCGTTAAAGAGATAGATCCGTCCACCATGCAGTCAAAAAAGGTGAGCGGCCTGTACTTTGCCGGCGAAGTTCTGGACGTTGACGCCTATACGGGCGGCTTCAATCTGCAGATAGCATTTTCCACTGCATATCTTGCGGCAAAAAGTCTGATAGGACGTTAGTCATATTTAATAAATCCCCCCGAAAGGATGTTCCCATGTATTCCATTGCAATAGACGGACCCTCAGGCTCCGGAAAATCAACTCTTGCTAAGTCTCTTTCAAAGAAGCTCGGATATCTGTATATAGATACCGGCGCCATGTACAGGACGATAGGTCTTTTTGCATACCGAAACGGTATAGACCCGTCAGACGGCGAGGAAATGTCAAAGCACTTTGACGAAATAGACATAGATATAGAGTGGAAGGACGGCGCACAGCACATGTTTCTGTGCGGTGAGGACGTGACGGACTTTATAAGGACTCCCGAAATATCAATGTACGCTTCGGCTGTATCCGCCATTCCTTCCGTGCGCGAATTTCTGCTCGACAAACAGAGAGATTTCGCAAAGCACCACAACGTCATAATGGACGGACGTGATATAGGTACCGTGATACTCCCGAACGCTGATGTGAAGATATTCCTCCGCGCAGGCCATGCCGACCGTGCAAAGCGCCGCTATGATGAACTTATCGCAAGGGGAGAGGACGTTACTTACGAGAAGGTTCTGCGAGACATGGAACAAAGAGACCATAACGACTCGACACGTGCTCTCGCACCGTGCGTACCTGCGGCGGACGCAGTAATACTCGACAACACCGGCTTTGAGCCGGAAGAAACTCTCGGAAAGGCACTTGAGATAATTGATGGAAAAATCGGAATCCTCCAAGAGAAAAAATAACCCCAAAAAGTCGATGAGGTTATACAAGTTTCTCTCATTCATTTTCAGCTCATTTTTAAAAGCTCTGTTTTTTGTCAAGGTAAGCGGCGAAGAAAACGTTCCGAAAAGCGGAGCGTGCTTTGTCTGCTGCAACCATATTTCAAACTGTGATCCTGTAATACTTTCCGTTTCCGTAAAGCGGCCGCTTAGATACATGGCAAAAAAGGAGCTGTTCAATATTCCTGTATTAAAGCAGGTAATTACCGCCCTGGGAGCGTTCCCCGTAGACCGCGGCAAAGCCGATATAGGAGCCATAAAGACGTCGATTGCGCTTTTGGAGGACGGCGAAGCAGTCGGTATTTTCCCGCAGGGCAGAAGGTGCCGTGGAATTAAGCCGACGGCAGATGGCGTAAAGAGCGGAACGGGAATGATGGTATACCGCACGCAGGTGGATGTCGTGCCTGTTGCAATAACGACGAAGAACTATAAAGTGAGACTTTTTAAGAGGATATACGTCAATATCGGAAAACCGATAAAGTTTGAAGAGTACAATGTCGGCGAAAGAAGCTCTGCGGAGTATCAGAAAATAAGCAAAGAGATTTTCGAGAGGATTGCCGCCCTTGACGAAGAATCGAGCAGATATATAAAGTGAGATATTGAGAAAATGGTAAAAGAGCCAAAACTTATCGTTGCAGAGAGCTGCGGCTTCTGCTTTGGCGTGCGAAGAGCCGTTGAAATGGTGTATGAGCTCAGAAAAAAGACGGATAAAAAGATTTACGTCATAGGCGAGCTGATTCACAACGAGGTCTTTATAAAAAAACTCGAAAAAGACGGCATATTGTGCATCGAAGAAAGCGCTCTCGATGAGCTTGAAAATGAAAAGGACGGGATTGTCCTCGTAATACGCACCCACGGCGCAAGCAAACAGCTCGCAGAGTATCTCGATGAAAAGGGCTTTGAATATGTCGACGCCACTTGTCCTTTTGTGAAGAGGATACACAAGATCGTCGACGAAAATTCAAAGGGCGCAGATATGACTCTGATAGCCGGAGACAAGAACCACCCCGAGGTCATAGGCATACAAAGCTACTCCCATGCGGACACTTACGTCATATCCGACGAGTCGGAATGTGCCGATTTTGTAAATAAATATGGCATGATAGGTGAAAACTATCTGATTTTAGTGTCACAAACAACAAATAATAATGAAAAATATGTAAATTGTCAAAAAATTATAAAAAAACTATATACAAATGCAAAAATTTTTGATACAATATGTAATGTTACGGAAGATCGCCAGATTGAAGTCGGGCGAATGGCGGAAAAAGCAAACGTGATGTTCGTAATAGGAAGCACGAAGAGCTCAAACACAAAAAAGCTCTTTGATATTTCAAAGTCCAACTGTGCGAACACCTATCTTCTCGAAACGGCGGACGATATACCCACCGGCGTTGTAGAGAAAATGATGCGTGAGTACACCGCAGAGCCTGACGCCAACGATGTCGGATTTACCGTAGGAATTACAGCAGGTGCATCAACACCTGATGATATTATAGAGGAGGTAAAAGTCAGAATATCAAATATATTGTATTCTGATGAAAAACAAACGATGGACACATCAATGATCAATGACGGAATGAGCTTCGAGGAGATGCTTGACGCCTCATTCAAAACTCTGAGAACAGGAGAAAGAGTAAAGGGTACGATTACGTCTGTAACACCTACTGAGGCTCACGTAGACCTCGGAATCAAATACACAGGTATGATCCCGCTTGCAGAACTCACGGACGATCCGACGGCAAAGCCGGAAGACATCGTGAAGGTCGGCGATGAAGTTGACGTAGTAGTCGTCAAGCCGAACGACGCTGAAGGCACCGTGCTTCTCTCAAAGAAGCGCATAGACGCCGACAAGAACTGGGAAGCACTCGTAGCAGCCGAAGAGAGCGGCGAAGTTCTCTCGGGTAAAGTTATCGAGATCACCAGAGGCGGTCTTGTAGCATTTACATCAAACGGCAAGGTGTTTATTCCGATTTCCCAGACAACTCTTCCGAGACGCGAAGAGCCGTATGAGGAAAAGGATCTCCAGCAGTTCCTCGGACAGACTCTCGAATTCAAGATAATCGGCACAAATGCTCAGAAGAAGCGCGCTGTTGCTTCCGTAAGACTTGTGGTTTCCGAAAGAAGAAGAGCCGAAGAGGCTAAGTTCTGGGAAAGCGTTGAAGTCGGACAGAAGTTCACCGGCAAGGTTAAGTCAATAACAACTTACGGCGCATTCGTAGATCTCGGACCTGTTGACGGCATGGTACATATTACCGAGCTGTCCTGGAAGAGAATAAAGAATCCGAGCGAAGTGGTAAATATAGGCGACGAGATAGACGTATATATCAAGGCTCTCGATCCCGAAAAGAAGAGAATATCCCTCGGACACAGAGTTGACGCTGACAATCCGTGGACAATCCTCGCAGATAAGTATCATGTAGATGACGTAATAGACGTCAAGGTCGTAAGCCTTACTCCTTTCGGCGCATTTGCTGAAGTTATCCCCGGTATAGACGGTCTTATCCACATCTCGCAGATATCCAACAAGAAGATAGGAAAGCCTGCGGACGTTCTCAACGTCGGCGACGTTGTTACCGTTAAGATAACCGCTATTGACTTCGAGGCAAAGAAGGTCAGCCTCTCCATAAGAGCTCTTCTCTCCGAGGAAGAAGCTGAAAAAGCAGAGGAAGCTCCTGTTGAAGAAGCAGCTGTTGAAGAAGTTGCTCCCGTTGAAGAAGCTCCCGCAGAAGAAGCGGCTGAGAGCACCGACGCTGAATAATTCAATCTAAAAACAACAGCCGGAGAGTGCGTACATTCTTCGGCTGTTTCCATGTCATGCGGATAAAAAAAGGAGGGAAAAGCGTGTTTCTGCCGGATTATATGTTCGATACGGTATACGATGTGCCGAAAGAACTGTTTACAGAACACGGTATAAAGTATCTGCTGTCAGACATTGACAATACGCTTGTACCTTACGAGACAGAAAAGCCGACTGAGGAGAATCTTGAGTGGTTTAAGCTCCTTTCGGACATGGGAATAAAAATTTTCTTCGTCTCAAACAACAA
>CAJOMW010000017.1 GCA_905235695.1 uncultured Clostridia bacterium
TATACCATATACCGCCATGGCTTCGCTTATATTTCCCGGGGCAATATCCGACGAACGGCTCTGGTATGTGGGTGTTGCCGGTGTGGTTACGGCGATGGCGCTGTCGTGGAAGAAAGTACCCGTCATGGTCTCGGTCATTGCCGCGATAGCGGTAGACGCAGCGCTGTATTATCTGCTTGGCGCAATAATATAGGGGGCGGATCTGAATTATACGTGCAGTTAGTCTTGACTAAATTGCCTTATATATGTTACTATATTTACAGCGAATAAAATTTATCCGATTTTGCCAATAATATGAATAATTACACAACCAGGAAAGGAAGTAAGACTATGGAACTCAAGGGATCAAAGACAGAGGCTAATCTCCGTGCGGCTTTTGCAGGCGAAAGCATGGCGAGAAACAAGTATACGTATATTTTGCAAGCGTAGCAAAGAAGGAAGGATATGAGCAGATATCCGCAATATTCCTCCACACCGCAGACAACGAAAAGGAACACGCAAAGATGTGGTTCAAGGAGCTGGGCGAGCTCGGCACGACGACCGACAACCTCAAGGCTGCCGCAGACGGCGAAAACTACGAGTGGACGGATATGTACGAGACGTTCGCAAAGGAAGCCGAGCAAGAGGGATTTACCGAGCTTGCCGACAAGTTCAGAAAGGTAGCCGCCATCGAAAAGCAGCACGAGGAAAGATACAGAGCGCTTCTTTCAAATATCGAGATGCAGAAGGTATTTGAAAAGTCCGAGCAGGTAATATGGGAGTGCCGCAACTGCGGACATCTCGTAATGGGACCGAAGGCTCCCGACGTATGCCCGGTATGCAACCATCCTCAGAGCTACTTTGAAGTAAGAGCTGAAAACTATTGATTTAATATTTTAAGCAAACTAACGGGCTGTAGCAAAACGAATTGTTACAGCCCGTAATTTGTGCAATATTAACAAATATTCGTAGGGGACAGCCGGTGCGCCGTCCCGCTTTTTTGTGCAATCTGCGAATTTTTCTACAGCCCCTGTTTTTGTATTTTTTTATTATCTGCTTGAAAAAAAGTCCTCTGTGAAATAAACACTGTAATTCGAATCTTTATTGTATCCGGCGCCTACGCCAAGCTCAGTGTAATAATCCCTCAGAATATTATCTCTGTGTCCGCTTGAATTTACCCAGCCGTCATGCGCATAAATTCCGTTGTATCTGCCTGCGCTTATATTCTCACCCCAGGCTCCCGAAGTAATTCCCTGCGCCTTTAAGCGGTCTCCCACGCTGCTTCCGTTTAAGCCAGTATGGCTAAAGTAGTTTTGACCTGCCATATCATTGCTGTGAAGCCGCGCAGCATTTGCGGCGTTTTCGTTCCAATTCAATATTTTCTTTCCATGATATACTCTGAAAGCGTTTACAAGATGAAAATCCACTTTGCCCTCATTGTAAAGCGTTCGATCGTTGATATCAAAATCTCTGCTTACGGAATGTATAAAGACGCAATGCATAATATCATTATCGTTTTTATCCGTCAATACCTCAGCATATTCTTCGCCGGTTATTGTTGAAGAAACACCTGTATCCCCCATTTTGTGCCCATTATATACAAATCCCTTTCCGCTAGCACAGAGAGCAGCTACTGCATCGTTCTTGACTCCTGCCATAAAGAAATTCACATAATCGCTTGTTCCGAAAACATACCACTTATATCCATCTGTGGAATCGAGCTTTTCGTCAGGTTCACCGGCGGCAGCAACAAGTTCCTCTTCGGACATTCCTATATGATATTTCTTGTTTCCGACAGTAATTTCTGTGATTTTTTCGCTTTCCAAAGCAGCGTTGTATACCATGACCGCAACATCTGCTCTGTTTATGGATTCTCCTTTTTGTCCTTTTGTTCCATTCGTCAGGCCATGCTCTTTAGCATACTCAAGATACGGCGCCGACCAATCGGTATTGTTTTTCTTAATATCAGCATATTGATCAAATGCACATACAACCATTTTTACAGCTTCTTCGTACAAAATACTGTTCTCAGGATTGAATTTGCCTCTGCCGTCACCGTTAATTATATCGTGCCAATACGCTGTGTTTATATATCCGATTGCCCAATGGCTCTTCGGAACGTCTGAGAAGAATGTATACAAAACTGTTTCCTGAGATTTGGCTTCGGCTTCATAATTCATCATTCTACATATTATTGCCGCCATTTCCGCTTTTGAAATATTCTTGCCTGCGCCGAAAGAGCCATCGGAATATCCTGTGAGTATACCTCGCTCCTTAAGCGTTTCCGCCGCCTCAGCATAGTATTCTTTGCCTGAAACATCCGTGAAGCTATATGATCTTGCAAAAGCGCAAGTACACAAAAGAACAATCAAAAACGCAAACACAGTCAAACGTTCTAATATTTTCCTTTTCATAATGCGACATCTCTCCTATTTGACATATTGTAATAGCAGGTTACATGGTTTATTGTATCATAGAATTTGAAATGTGTCAATTTAATATTTGCATTAGAAATGTACTTACGCTCTTAGCAAAAAAATAAAATTAAGTTCTATATCATATTCGTATACCCCATAAGGTATTCGTCGACCTCTTTAGCGCACTTTCTGCCCTCGTTTATAGCCCTTACCACAAGCGACTGACCTATGTGCATATCTCCTGCCGTAAATACCTTTTCTGCGTTCGTCCTGAAGGATTCTGCGTCTGTCTTTACGGTGTTTCTCTGTGAGGTTTCGACGCCGAACGAATCCGGAACGTATTTCTTTGTTCCGACAAATCCCGCGGCGATTATCAGCATATCCGCCGGGATAGTCTTTTCCGAGCCGTCGATCTCGCTAAGCGCTCCGTCCTTAAACGCGACCTCCACAGTCTTTACTGCCTTTATGCTTCCCTTTTCGCTTATTATTTCCTTTACGGTGGTGCAGTATATTCTCGGATCGCTTCCGTATACGGCTATTGCCTCCTGCTGACCGTAATCGGTCTTGAGAATACGGGGAAACTCCGGCCAAGCGTTTGTCGGAAGGCGCTTTTCGGGGGGCTTTGGCATCATCTCAAGCTGCGTCACGGACTTTGCGCCGTGTCTTATGCAGGTTCCGAGGCAGTCATTTCCCGTGTCGCCGCCGCCGACTATAACTACGTCCTTTCCGCTTGGATCATAGTATTTTTTGTCGGCAAATCCCGAGTCCAAAAGGCTCTTTGTGTTGGCGGTGAGAAAATCCACGGCGAAATACACGCCGTCAGCCTCTCTGCCCTTTACTTTCAGGTCTCTCGGCTCGTTTGCCCCGCAGCATAGGACGACTGCGTCGTAGCTTTTCACTATCTCGTCTGCGTCGACGTTCTCGCCGACGTTTGAGTTTGTCCTGAACTCGACGCCCTCCTCGCGCATTATGGATATTCTCCGCTCTATAACGCTCTTGTCGAGCTTCATATTCGGTATGCCGTACATAAGAAGTCCGCCTACCCTGTCGCTCTTCTCATAGACCGTTACGAAGTGGCCGCGCTTGTTTAAGCGGTCCGCCACGGCAAGTCCGGAAGGACCTGAACCCACTACGGCTACCCTCTTTCCGCTTCTCACCTTCGGGGGAGCAGCCTTTACAAGTCCGTTTTTATAGCCGTACTCTATGAGAAACAGCTCATTATCGTGGACAGTGACGCTGCTTCCGTCCATTCCGTTTACGCACGCCGCCTCGCACAGTGCCGGGCAGACTCTTCCGGTAAACTCCGGAAAATTATTGGTTTTAAGAAGTCTTGACAGGGCGTTTTCGAGATTTCCACGGTAGATGTCGTCGTTCCATTCGGGTATCAGATTGTTGAGCGGACAGCCTGTCGCCATGCCGCTGAGCACCATTCCCGACTGACAGAACGGCACTCCGCAGTTCATGCATCTCGAGGCCTGCTCTTTTCTCTCGGCGTCTGAGAGGAAGGTGTGAAATTCGTCAAAATTCTTTATTCGCTCGAGAGGCTCTGTGCTCTCGTTATTCTTTCTCGTATATTCTAAAAATCCTGTTGGCTTTCCCATTTTCTTTCCCTCCTCATGACCGTGTTACCTTGTAAAACGCCTCAACCTCGGCTTCGTCCCTGCTCATGCCCTTCGACTCACATTCAAATATGGCGTTCATTATCTTTTTATAGTCGTTCGGTATTATCTTTTTGAAGTTCTTTATCTCGCCTTCAAAGTCATCGAGCAGCTTCTTTGCCTTTTTGGACTTTGTCGCATTGTAATGCTCCTTGATAAGCGTTTTCAGAAGCTCCTTATCGCTCTTTTCGGAGAGCTCGTCTATGCTTACGGTCTCTTTGTTGACTCTTTTGTAAAGAGTGTGGTCGGGATCGTACACAAACGCTATTCCTCCGCTCATTCCGGCGGCAAAGTTCTTGCCGGTCTTTCCGAGTATAACGGCTACGCCCCCCGTCATGTATTCGAGACCGTGATCGCCCACTCCCTCGCATACGGCGGTCGCACCGGAGTTTCTCACGCAAAAGCGCTCTCCCGCAATTCCGGCTATATACGCCTTTCCGCTCGTTGCGCCGTAAAGTGCGACGTTTCCTATGATGATGTTCTCGCTCGGATCAAAAGCGCTGTTATCGGGAGCGTATACGGCTACCTTTCCTCCCGAAAGTCCCTTTGCAAAGTAGTCGTTCGCATCGCCGCAGAGGGTTATCGTCAGTCCTTTCGGAATAAATGCGCCGAACGACTGTCCGCCGCCGCCGTGGCACTCTACTGTATATGTGTCGTCGGGGAGTGTGTTCTTGAATCTTCTGGTTATTTCTGAGCCTAAGATGGTTCCGAGCGTTCTGTCGGTGCTGGTGACGTTTATCACGGCTTTTGCCTTTTTGCCGCTCTCAAGAGCCGGGGCAAATTCTTTAAGAAGCACCCGCTCGTCGACTGTATCCCTGAGCCTGAAATCATACAGATCGTCTTTGTCAAAGCGCGTCTTTTCCTCCTCGTCTACCCTTCCGAGTATCTTATCCATGCTTATGAGCTTTGCACGCGGAGCGGTGCTGTTCTGGCGCACTCTGAGAAGATCCGTTCTTCCTACCATTTCGTCAACTGTTCTGATGCCGAGCTTTGCCATTATCTCTCTGAGTTCTTCGGCAATAAAGCGCATAAAGTTTATGACGTATTCCGGCTTTCCCTTAAAGCGCTTTCTGAGCTCGGGGTTTTGAGTTGCAATGCCTACGGGACACGTATCAAGGTTGCATACTCTCATCATGACGCAGCCCATTGTTACGAGCGGAGCCGTTGCAAAGCCGAATTCCTCTGCGCCGAGCAAGCATGCGATCGCTACGTCTCTGCCGCTCATCAGCTTTCCGTCCGTCTCAATGACTACTCTTGAGCGCAGTCCGTTCTTAATGAGCGTCTGATGAGTTTCGGCAAGGCCGAGCTCCCAGGGAAGTCCTGCGTTATGTATTGAGCTTTTCGGAGCGGCGCCTGTTCCGCCGTCATATCCGGATATAAGAATTACTCCCGCACCTGCCTTTGCGACTCCGGCGGCTATCGTTCCGACGCCTGCCTCGGATACGAGCTTTACGGAAATTCTCGCATCTCTGTTTGCGCATTTAAGGTCGTATATCAGCTGTGCGAGGTCCTCAATCGAATATATATCGTGGTGCGGCGGAGGTGAAATGAGCGATACGCCCGGGGTGGAATACCTTGTCTTGGCTATCCATGGATATACCTTCTTTCCCGGAAGGTGTCCTCCTTCGCCGGGCTTTGCGCCCTGCGCCATTTTTATCTGTATCTCTTTTGCGCTCATGAGGTATTCGCTCGTAACGCCGAAGCGTCCCGATGCGACCTGCTTTATACTGCTCGAAAGATCCGAATACAGCCTTTCGGGAAGCTCGCCGCCCTCGCCCGAGTTTGATTTGCCGCCGAGCGTATTCATTGCCTTTGCAAGGCACTCGTGCGCTTCCTGGGAGATAGAGCCGTATGACATTGCGCCTGTCTTGAAGCGCTTTACTATGCTGTCTACGCTCTCAACCTCGTCAATGTCAATAGGAGCAGCCTCGTCAAAGGCAAATTCGAGAAGGCCTCTCAGGGTATGCGGCTTGGTCTCGTCGTCTACGAGTGCGGTATATTCCTTGAACTTTGCGTAGTCTCCGGTACGCGCCGCTGTCTGAAGGGCGACAATGGTTTTCGGAGAATAGAGATGGTCGTCTTTATCTGCGCCGCTTCTCAGCTTGTGCGAGCCGGTGCTGTCGAGGGTGGTGTCAACTCCGAGCCCGAGAGGATCGAAGGCGTGCGAATGATTCCACTCTACCATTTCGCCTATCTCCTCTATGCCTATGCCCTCTATGCGGCTGACCGTATTGGTAAAATACTTGTCGATCGTCTTTTGATTTATGCCGACTGCTTCAAATATCTGCGCCGACTGATACGAGCGGAGGGTGGAAATGCCCATCTTTGAAGCTATTTTCACTATTCCGTGAAGTATCGCATTGTTGTAATCGTCTATCGCCACGTGCAGATCCTTGTCGAGCATTCCCTTTTCAACCAGCTCGTAGATGGCTTCGTCGGCAAGATACGGATTTACGGCTCTTGCGCCGTATCCGAGCAGAAGTGCGAAGTGATGAACGTCTCTCGGTTCTGCGCTCTCGAGAATTATTGATATGCTCGTGCGCTTCTTTGTCTTTATTAGGTACTGTTCCACGGCGGAAACAGCGAGAAGCGACGGTATAGCAACGTGGTTCTCGTCAACTCCCCTATCGGACAGTATGATGATGTTCGAGCCGTTTTTATACGCCTTGTCGCACTTTACAAAAAGGTGCTCTACGGCTTTTTCAAGCGACGTGTTTTTATAGTACAGCAGAGAAACGGTATCCACCTTGAAGCCGTCGCCGTCAAGCGCTTTTATCTTCAAAAGGTCAACGCCGGAAAGTATGGGGTTGTCTATCTGAAGCACGCGGCAGTTCTCGGCTTTTTCCATAAGGAGATCGCCGTCTGCGCCGGCGTACACGGTGGTGCTCGTCACAATTTCCTCGCGTATTGCGTCTATCGGGGGATTGGTTACCTGGGCAAACACCTGCTTGAAGTAGTTGAACAGCGGCTGGTGCTTTGGCGAGAGCACTGCGAGCGGAATATCTATGCCCATTGCCGCAGTCGCCTCCGCCCCGTTTTCCGCCATGGGAAGAATGGTGTTTACTATGTCCTCATACGAGTAACCGAACGCCTTATACAGTCTGTCACGGACAGACTGCTCGCTCATTTCTACCTTCTTGTTCGGGACGGGAAGCTCTCTGAGCTTCTTTAAGTGCCTGTCGAGCCATTCTCCGTAAGGATTGCGGCTTGCGTAGTACTCTTTGAGGTCGTTGTCGTCTATTATCGCTCCGCGGGACGTGTCAACAAGCAGCATTTTGCCCGGCTCGAGACGAGACTTCTTTATAATGTTTTCGGGCTCGAAGTCGAGGACGCCAACCTCTGACGAAAGCACGAGATAGCCGTCTTTCGTCACATAATAGCGAGACGGGCGAAGTCCGTTACGGTCAAGCGTAGCACCGACTATATCGCCGTCCGAAAAAAGTATGGACGCAGGACCGTCCCACGGCTCCATCATAGTCGAATAGTATTTGTAAAGGTCCTTCTTCGCCGTGCTCATTGTATCTATCTTGTCCCACGGCTCCGGTATGCATATCATCATTGCAAGCGGAAGGTCTATTCCGTTCATTACCATAAATTCGACGGTGTTGTCGAGCATTGCGGAGTCCGAGCCCGCCGAGTTTACGACGGGAAGTATCTTCTCCATATCCTTTTCGAGGACAGGCGAAAACATTGTCTCTTCTCTTGCGATCATTCTGTCGGCGTTTCCGCGGATAGTGTTTATCTCGCCGTTATGAAGGAGAAATCTGTTCGGATGTGCGCGCTCCCACGAGGGGTTTGTGTTTGTGGAGAACCGCGAGTGTACCATGGCTATGGCCGACATGTAGTCCTTGCTTTGCAGATCCCTGTAAAAGCGGCGGAGCTGTCCGACAAGGAACATTCCCTTGTAGACTATTGTCCTGGACGACAGCGACACTACATAAGTATTGTCATTGCTCTGCTCGAATAGGCGGCGTGCAACGTACAGCCTTCTGTCAAAATCTATGCCCTTTTCAGTGCCCTCCGGTCTCCTGACAAAGCACTGCATTATGCAAGGCTCGCTCTCCCTTGCCTTATCGTATATTGCGTCCTCGTCTGTCGGCACATCTCTCCAGCCTATAATCTCCATGCCCTCTTTTTCGCATATCAGTTCAAACATCTTCATAGCCTGACTGCGTCTCAGAGCGTCTTTCGGGAAAAAGAACATACCTATTCCGTAGTCCCTCTCGCCGCCAAGATCAAATTCCGTGTGCTTTTTGAAAAAGTTGTGGGATATCTGCACCATAATGCCGACTCCGTCGCCGATCTTGCCGGTTGCATCCTTTCCGGCTCTGTGTTCGAGCTTTTCGACTATTTTAAGTGCGTCGTCTACCACCTTGTGCGATTTTTTGCCGGAAATGTTTATAACGGCGCCTATTCCGCAGGCGTCGTGTTCAAACCTCTCGTCATATAATCCGTATTTTTTCTGCTGGCCGCTTGCGTCCACTGGTATTCCTCCTTATATCGGTGCGTCTCCTCATCCGGATTTATGCGGATGAGGAGATTTATTTATAGATCAATTTTTTATTCTACGTCCTGAAGGGCGTCATAGCCCTCTTCTCCGGTGCGTACCTTTACCACGTTTTCAACGTCGTATACGAATATCTTTCCGTCGCCTATGTGTCCGGTATAGAGAACCTTCTTTGCGGTCTCTATTACCTGTCTTACGGGAACCTTTGCGACTACTATATCTATCTGTATCTTCGGGAGCAGGCTCGGCTCAAGCTCAACGCCTCGATAATACTCGGGTTTACCCTTCTGTACTCCGCAGCCCATTACGTGAGATACCGTCATGCCGGTTATCCCTATATCCATAAGGCTTGTTTTGAGTGCTTCGAGCATTCTCTCTTTACAGATTATCTCTATCTTTGTGAATTTATTATTGCCGGTTCGCTCTTCGCTGAAAGTCGGCATCTTTTGTACGGTTACGGCTTCCGAAACCGGTACGTCACCGCTCACTACAACGGGCGCAATGTCTGTGCCGTAGTTGTCGTGAGGCACCATGGCAAAGTCTGCGTATGAGCTCGGAAGTCCGTGCTCGGTAATGTCAAGTCCCGTTATCTCTTCGTCCTGGCTCGCACGAAGTCCGACAGTCTTCTTGATTACGAAGAACGTTATTATCATGGTTACGGTCGTCCACGCAACTATCGAGAGTATTCCGAGAAGCTGTACTCCGATAAGAGTAAAGTCACCGGTATAGAACAGACCTCTTAGTCCGGCAGGTGCGTCCGGATTTGCGAGAAGCCCTACGGCTATCGTTCCCCAGATGCCGTTTGCAAAGTGGACTCCAACTGCGCCGACCGGATCGTCGATATGTAATTTGAGGTCGAGAGTTTCTACTACTACGACAACCAGGATACCCGAAACCACGCCGACTATAAGAGAGCCTAAAGCGTCGAGCGCATCGCAGCCGGCGGTAATTCCGACAAGACCTGCGAGAGAGGCGTTAAGGCACATTGAGACGTCGGGCTTGCCGTTCTTTATCCAGGTGTATATCATACAGGTTACCGTAGCCACTGCGGGGGCAATGGTAGTTGTGAGGAAAATCGAGCCGAGCTCCGGTATGCTCGTTGCGGCGGCTCCGTTGAAGCCGTACCAGCCGAACCAAAGTATGAAGCATCCGAGTGCGCCTATCGTTATAGCGTGTCCGGGAATGGCGTTTACCTTTACGACCTTGCCGTCCTTATCCCTCTTGTATTTTCCGATACGCGGACCGAGTATGGCCGCGCCTATAAGAGCCGCCGTTCCGCCGACCGTATGTATTGCGGCGGAGCCTGCGAAGTCGTGGAAGCCGAGGTTTACGAGCCAGCCCTGACTGTTCCAAATCCAGCCTGCCTCTATCGGATATACTACGAGCGATATTACTCCCGAATATATGCAGTATGCCAAAAATTTAGTTCTCTCCGCCATTGCGCCGGAAACTATCGTTGCCGCCGTTGCGCAGAACACGAGGTTAAACACGAAGCTTGATGCGTTTTCGGCTATAAATCCTCCGAAGTCGCTGAAAATGTTGAGATTCGGCACTCCTATAAAGCCGAACAGATAATCCTCCGACATCATCAGAGCAAAGCCGAGGAAGATAAACATTACCGTTCCTATGCAAAAGTCCATGAGGTTTTTCATTATTATATTTCCCGCATTCTTTGCCCTTGTAAAGCCGGTCTCTACCATCGCAAAGCCTGCCTGCATGAAGAATACGAGTGCGGCGCCTATCAGAAACCAAACCGCAAACACTTGATCCGATGCCGCCTGCGTCACCATGCTTATAAGTTCACTTTCCATCGCAAAAATCCTTTCTTAAAGCAAAAAGGTGCATCCGCATAGCTTTTCAGCCTGCAGATGCACCTCGTTGTGCGATATTAAATTAACCGATACTGATTATCTTACTCCGAAGAGAAGATCGCCGTACGTCGGATAAGGCCAGTACTTTCTGTCGGTTATTACCTCTGCCTCATCTACGGCAAGTCTCAGCTCGTTCATTGCCGTAAGGACGTTATCCTTGTAGTAAACCGCCGTTGCAAGTGCGTCGCCGCCTGCGTCTATGACGCCGAGAAGCGTCTTTTCGAGCGCATCGCATCTGTCGCTTATAACTCCGAGGAGCGTCGAGAGCCTTGCAATGAGCTTTTCCTCATACTTGCAGTCGGCCGTGGGAAGTGCGGCTTTCTTTGATACCACGCCTTCGCTCAGGCTCTTGATAAACGAAGCTATCGCCGGCATTATGTCCTTGTTTGCCATATCTACCATTGTAAGTGCTTCTATATTTATCATCTTTGAATACGTCTCGAGCTTTATCTCGTATCTCGCGTGCAGTTCGGATTCGGAAAGTACTTTGTGATCCGAGAACAGCTTTGCGTTCTTTTCGGATATGTAGTAAGGCAGGCAGTCGGGAGTTGTCTTCAAGTTGAGAAGTCCTCTCTTCTCCGCCTCTGCCAACCACGCATCGTCATATCCGTTGCCGTTGAAGATTATTCTCTTATGGTCTCTTATAACTCTCTTTATGAGGTCGTGGAGCGCTTCGTTGAAGTTTTCCTTGCCCTCGAGCTCATCCGCAAACTGCTTGAGGCTCTCTGCCACTGCGGTGTTCAGAACCATATTCACACCCGAAACGGAAGCTGCCGAGCCGAGCATTCTGAACTCAAACTTGTTGCCGGTAAACGCAAACGGGCTGGTTCTGTTTCTGTCGGTGGAGTCCTTGGGGAATCTCGGAAGCACGTGAACGCCTATCTTCATCTGTACTTTTTCCTTGCCGCCGTAGGATTCATCGTTGTCAATGGATTCAAGTATCTCATTGAGCTCGTCGCCGAGGAACATTGAAACGACTGCCGGAGGCGCCTCATTTGCGCCGAGTCGGTGATCGTTTCCTGCGGAAGCTACCGAGATTCTGAGAAGATCCTGATAGTCGTCAACCGCCTTTATAACAGCGCAAAGGAAGAGCAGGAACTGAGCGTTTTCATGAGGCGTATCGCCCGGCTCGAGAAGGTTTACTCCCTCAGCCGTGGAGATAGACCAGTTGTTGTGCTTTCCGCTTCCGTTTACGCCGGCAAACGGCTTTTCGTGGAGCAGGCAGACAAGACCGTGTTTCTTGGCTATTCTCTGCATGAGCTCCATGGTGATCTGGTTGTGGTCGGCGGCTATATTTGTAGTGGTGAATATAGGTGCGAGCTCGTGCTGAGCGGGCGCAACCTCGTTGTGCTCTGTCTTGGCGAGTATGCCGAGCTTCCAGAGCTCCTCGTTAAGCTCGTTCATAAATGCGGCAACTCTCGACTTTATAGTTCCGAAGTAATGGTCGTCGAGCTCCTGACCTTTCGGAGGCTTTGCTCCGTAGAGCGTTCTTCCGGTGTAGAGCAGGTCGGGGCGCTTGTCGTACATTTCCCTGTCAACGAGAAAATACTCCTGTTCGGGGCCGACCGTCGTCTTTACCGACGTCGTCTCGTTTCCGAAGAGCCTCAGAACTCTGAGCGCCTGCCTGTTTATCGCTTCCATTGAGCGAAGCAGCGGCGTCTTCTTGTCGAGCGCCTCTCCGCCGTAAGAGCAGAATGCCGTCGGTATGCAGAGGGTTTTGCCCTTTATGAATGCATAAGACGTGGGGTCCCATGCCGTATATCCTCTCGCTTCAAAGGTAGCCCGAAGACCTCCCGACGGGAAGCTCGATGCGTCCGGCTCGCCCTGTACGAGCTCTTTGCCCTTGAATTCCATTATTATATGTCCGTCATCGGTTGGAGAAATAAAGCTGTCGTGCTTTTCCGCAGTAACTCCCGTCATAGGCTGGAACCAGTGCGTAAAATGCGTTGCGCCGTTTTCGATCGCCCAGTCCTTCATTGAGTTTGCCACAACGTCCGCTACGCCCGAATCAAGTCTGCTGCCGTCCTTTATGGCGTTCTGCACTGCCTTGTACGCCTCTTTTGGAAGTCTTTCCTTCATCGTTGCACTGTTAAAAACTTTGCTTCCGAACATTTCGGATACATTATTCATCTTCATCGCTCCTTACTTTTATATTTTGCCTCAAGGCAATGAGTCCAGATCAAATCTGAGGCCCCATTGCCTTGATGTGATTATGATATCACGTTTTTATCCGTTTGTCAACAGTTTTTTTGAAAAATCAGTTGTTTTGTGCAATTTAGTCAATTTTGGGAAGCTTTGCGGTGTATTTTTTCAACTCTTCGTCAGTGGGAATATAGTCGTCCATCTTTCCGTCATGGAATTTTTCATAAGCGACCATATCGAAGTAGCCCGTTCCGGTGAGTCCGAATACTATTGTCTTTTCTTCGCCGGTCTCCTTGCACTTAAGAGCTTCGTCGATTGCGACTTTTATTGCGTGTGAGCTTTCCGGCGCAGGAAGTATTCCCTCTACCCTTGCAAACTGCTCGGCTGCCGCAAACACATCCGTCTGGACGGCCGATACGGCTTCCATATAACCGTCGTCATACAGCTGAGAAAGAATGGAGCTCATTCCGTGATATCTCAGTCCGCCGGCGTGGTTAGGCGCAGGGATGAAGTCGCTTCCGAGGGTGTACATCTTTGCAAGCGGGCATACCATACCGGTATCGCAGAAATCGTAAGCATACACGCCTCTTGTGAAGCTCGGGCACGACGCCGGTTCCACTGCGATTATTCTGTAATCCGCTTCCCCTCTGAGCTTTTCGCCCATGAACGGAGCTATAAGTCCGCCGAGATTAGAGCCGCCTCCGGCACAGCCGATGATTATATCCGGCTTGACGCCGTACTTGTCGAGAGCGATCTTTGTTTCAAGTCCTATTACGGACTGATGCAGCAATACCTGATTAAGCACGCTTCCGAGAACGTATCTGTATCCCTCGCTCGTAACGGCAACTTCCACAGCTTCTGAGATAGCGCATCCGAGGCTTCCGGTCGTTCCGGGGTGCTCGGCGAGTATCTTTCTGCCCACCTCGGTTTCGTTTGACGGAGACGGTGTTACGGAAGCACCGTAAGTGCGCATTACTTCACGTCTGAACGGCTTCTGCTCATAAGATACCTTTACCATGAACACCTTGCAGTCAAGGTCGAAATACGAGCACGCCATTGAGAGTGCCGTGCCCCACTGACCGGCTCCGGTCTCGGTAGTAACGCCCTTGAGCCCCTGCTTTTTCGCATAATAAGCCTGAGCTATTGCTGAGTTGAGCTTATGGGAGCCGCTGGTGTTGTTGCCTTCAAACTTGTAGTATATCTTAGCCGGCGTCTGCAGCTTTTCCTCAAGACAATATGCACGTACAAGCGGAGAAGGTCTGTACATTTTGTAAAAGCTCTTGATTTCTTCGGGAATTTCAAAATAAGGGGTGTCGTTATCGAGCTCCTGCTTTACGAGTTCAGAGCAGAAAACTCCTTCGAGCTCTTCCGCCTTCATAGGCTGGTGCGTGCCGGGGTTGAGCAGCGGAGCAGGCTTGTTTTTCATATCGGCTCTGAGATTATACCAAGCTGTCGGCATCTCGCTTTCGCTGAGATAAATTTTGTAGGGGATTTTTTCCTTTGACATTGTTTTGTCTCCTTTCACGTTCTTATGTTTATTGCCTTTTATCGGGACAAAACAAAAATCCTGTCCCGGTTATTTGCCGGGACAGGAATAAATCCTGCGGTGCCACCCTGCTTGACGAATGTTCGCCCACTCGTGCATACGTTATATATGCCGGCTTTATTTACGGGGTGCCGCCCCGTCTTGCATACTCAGGGCAAATTCCCACATGTCCCTTTCAGCTCGCCCTCGGAAGTCCATTCAAAAAAACTCTTTACGCCGCTTTTCACCGTCTGCAGCTCTCTGGTAGTAAAATAAGCAATCTCTACTTACTCTTCCTCATCGGTTTGACTAATTTTAGCATACTAAAGCGCGCTTGTCAATACCTTTTTTTAATTTTTTCAAAGATTTTTTTGATAACTTTGCCCGTATCATTGACTTTTGCACGACATAGTGATAAAATAAAGCATAATAATAACGCCGACGAAAAGGAATGATTTATATGTACAACAAGTCTGAAGTTCTGGAATATGTAAGGTCAGAGGACGTAAAATTCATAAAGCTCGCTTTTTGCGACGTGTTCGGGGTGCAGAAAAATATATCCATTCTCGCCTCCGAGCTTGAGCGCGCCTTTGAGAAGGGCATATCCTTCGACGCATCGTCCATAGACGGCTTTACGGACGTTGTAAAGTCGGATCTGTTCCTTGTGCCGGATCCGTCGACGCTTGAGGTGCTGCCGTGGAGACCTTCGCACGGAAAGGTCGTAAGAATGCTCTGCAGCATAATGAAGCCCGACGGCACTCCGTTTGAGAGCGACTCAAGGTATATACTCAAAGAGGCGGTGAAGTACGCCGAGAGCTTTGGCGTCAGCGCTTCATTCGGTGCGGAGGTGGAATTCTATCTCTTCAATACGGACGAGGACGGCAAGCCCACAAAAATCCCGTTTGACGACGCTACCTATCTCGACATTGCGCCCTTTGACAAGGGAGAAAACATAAGAAGAGAAATATGCCTTACGCTCGAAGACATGGAAATATATCCCGAGATCTCTCATCACGAAGCAGGTCCGGGACAGAATGAGATAGATTTCAGATATTCCGATCCCCTCTCGAGTGCGGACAATACAGTGACCTTCAAGTCGGTCGTCGCTGTCGTTGCCGCAAAGAACGGCGTTGCCGCAAGCTTTGACCCGATGCCGCTTGAAAACGAAGTCGGTAACAGCATGCACATAAACATTTCGCTCAGCGATGCGTCTAAGATCCCGTCGTTTATCGCCGGGGTGCTGGAGAACATACGCGGCATTACCGCTTTTCTGAACCCGACGGTCGAGTCGTATTCAAGGCTCGGAAAGGGCAAGGCTCCGAAATATGTGACCTGGTCGAGAGAAAACCGCTCTCAGCTCATAAGAATACCGGCGGATACCGATAACAGAAAGAGATTTGAGCTCCGCTCCCCCGATCCTCTCGCAAATCCCTATATTGCCTACGCTCTGCTCCTTTACGCCGGGACGGAAGGCGTGAAAAAGAAGCTTTTGCTCTGCGAGCCGTGCGACTTAAACCTGTATCTTGCACCCGAAAGCGTTATGAGCAGGATAGAGTCGCTCCCGATGTCGCTTGAAGAAGCGGTAGCGGAGGCGGAAAAAAATGAAATAGTCAAAAAATATCTGCCGCAAGCATATTGCGACGCATTAAAAGGAAGACTCAAGTAATCGGAGAACAGAAACATGATTCGCAGTGAAGAACACGTAAGCGCGCTTATCGTTTCATCGTCCGACAAGATATTTGACTTCTTTAAAGAGCTAATATCCGACACCTATTCATCGGATATAATCAGGGCGTCGAGCGTCGGTGAAGCGAAAAGGCTGTCGGTTTCGGACACGTTTGACATAGTTATAATCAATGCGCCGCTGAAGGACGAGACGGGAATAGAATTTGCGCTCGACCTTGCCGCCGACACAGACACGGGCGTGCTTATACTGATAAACAACGAATACTACGAGCAGGTATCGTACGAGGCAGGCCGATACGGAGTCTTCACGCTCTCAAAGCCGACGTCCCGACAGACCTCCGAGGACGCACTCAGATTTATGACGGTTTCAAACGCGCGCCTCGGAAAATATCAGCAGCGCGCCGCAAAGCTCAATGCGAAAATCGAAGAAATACGCATAGTCAACCACGCAAAATGGGAGCTTATAGAAAAGCTCGGAATCACCGAGAAGGAGGCGCACAAGCTGATAGAAAAGCAGGCTATGGACACGCGCCGCACAAGGCGCGAGGTGGCTGAAACGATACTCAAGACGTATAAATAATTTTCATCTGCTATTGAAAAAGGCAAGAGAAAATGATATACTATCCATAGAGAAATAAATCAAAGAATCGGAGATACACGATGAACGAAGAACAGCTCCGTGCCTTGGCAGGCACTTCACCAAAAGACAAATTTATAGATGCATATAACACGGCAATAAGCCGTCAGGGCAGTAAAGAGCTGCTCGACTGGCTCATAAAGACCGACTTTTTCACCGCACCCGCCTCCTCCCGCTATCACAGCGCCTACGAGGGCGGTCTCTGCGAGCACAGTCTGAACGTATACAACGCCATGATAGATACATTTAACGGAGGGAAGCCTGACGAGTCGTTCGCTATATGCGCACTTCTTCACGACCTCTGCAAGGCTGAGTTTTACAAGTCCTCCACGAGGAACGTCAAGAACGAGACGACAGGCGCATGGGAAAAGGTCCCCTACTACACAATAGATGACAGATTTCCGTTCGGACACGGCGAAAAATCCGTTTTTCTCATAGAGCGCTTCATGCGTCTGAAGGTTGACGAAGCAATCGCAATAAGGTGGCACATGGGCGGTTTTGACGATGCGGCAAAAGGCGGAAGCATGGCGATAAACTCGGCTTACGAGAAGTATCCTCTTGCAGTAAAGCTGCACATTGCCGACGTCATGGCGACGTACTTAATGGAAAACACTCCCTCGTAATCAGCGACAGAAAGGCAGAACAAATGAACAAGATACTTGATATAGAGAACAAATCAGGCTTTATATGCGATATGGACGGCGTTATATACCACGGAAATATTTTACTTCCGGGTGTTACGGAGTTTGTAGAGTGGCTCAAGAAGGAAAACAAGCACTTTCTGTTCCTCACAAACAGCTCCGAGCGCTCGCCGAGAGAGCTTCGCCAGAAGCTCGCAAGAATGGGACTTGACGTAGACGAAAGCAACTTCTACACAAGCGCTCTTGCAACGGCTGAATTTTTGTCTTCGCAGAAGCCCGGCTGCTCGGCTTACGTTATAGGAGAGCCGGGACTCACCAATGCTCTGTACGAAAAAGGAATATCAATGAACGACATCAATCCCGATTACGTCGTAGTCGGCGAGACGAGAACATACAACTACGACAGCATACTCCGTGCTGTTCGGCTCGTAAACAACGGTGCAAAGCTCATAGGCACGAATCCCGACATGACCGGTCCTTCCGAGCAGGGCATAATACCCGCCTGCAAGGCGCTGGTCGCTCCGATCGAGCTTTCGACGGGTGCTTTTGCCTACTATCTCGGAAAACCAAACCCCCTCATGATGAAGACCGGCATAAAGCTGCTCGGTGTTTCTCCCGAACAGGCGGCGATAATTGGCGACAGAATGGACACTGACATAATCGCCGGCGTAGAATCCGGCATAGAGACGGTGCTGGTGCTCTCCGGCGTCACGAATTTCCACATAATGAAAAAGTTCCCCTACCGTCCGACCTATATTTACAACGGCGTCGGAGATATTATCAAAGGAACGCCGGCGGAGTATGATAAATAGGATCGGATATTATTATGACAGGCTTTGGAGAAAGGCTCAAAGAGCTCAGAAAAGAATT
>CAJOMW010000018.1 GCA_905235695.1 uncultured Clostridia bacterium
CTATATTGACGAAAGTTTCTTTAATTTCCATACCACAGATATTACATCATTATGTGCAAAATGCAATTATTAATTATTCATCAGCGAAGCGGCTTCATCATTCATTATTCATTTAGAAAATCCTGTCGAATTTAATGAATGATGAATACTGAAAACTTAAGAATGAATAATACAAAGCAAAAATCCTATCTTTCGACAGGATTTTCGCTTTGGCCCGCCCTGCGGGACTCGAACCCACGGCCCTCAGAATCGGAATCTGATACTCTATCCAACTGAGCTAAGGGCGGATAGCCTTATTATTGAAAAATTATTAGGAAATTGCACCGAAAATCTTTATCAAATAACTCTTTTGACAATATAAAACTACTCAAATTTAAAAAGTTTTTGGTGTCCTTAGCCCCTTTTTACAAAAAGGGGCTAAGCGGAGCTTGAGGCAGAGCCTCAACTTAATTGATTTATTCCTCTATAACAATCGTCTTTATTTTCTGCTCTTCGCGCGGTCTGTCGGCAAAGTCGGTCTTTACCGAGGCTATCTCGTCGAGCGTGTCAAAGCCGCTTGTCATTTTGCCGAAAGCCGCATATTCTCCGTCGAGATACGGCGCGTCGGCGTGCATGATGAAGAACTGCGAGCCTGCCGAGTTTTTATCCTGCGAGCGAGCCATGGATATTACGCCTCTCGTGTGCCTTATGGGGTTATTTACGCCGTTTGACGCAAATTCGCCCTTTATAGTGTGTCCGGGGCCGCCGAAGCCCGAGCCTGTCGGATCTCCGCCCTGTATCATAAAGCCCTCTATTACTCTGTGGAATATAAGTCCGTCATAAAATCCCTTCTTAGCAAGGGAGACGAAGTTTTCGACCGTTATCGGCGCCGCTTTTTCGTCAAGCTCCAAAGTCATGGTCTTGCCGTTCATCATTGTTATTACAGCCTTCATGTCTGCTCCTGTTCTGCCGCAAGGCGGCTTCGCTGTTCATTCGATGCGGCAGATAAATGAATATCTGCCGCGTCGCTTAAATGTCGTCTGTTATTACTCTTCTTCGCCGTTTTCGGATTTTCTCTCGAGCGCCTTATCCAAAGCGTTAAGAAGCTCGTTCTCCTCTTCGCTTAATTCCTCGTCGTCAATGAATTCGTCATCGTCTTCATCGTCCGCTCCTTCGGCGATTTCCTGTTCGTCCATTGAAGGCATAGCCGAAACGTACTGCGACAAATCGGGTAAATCGTCGCTGTCCACTTCGAGAACGTTGCCCTCGGTGTCGGTGACTTCTACGTCTCTGTACATCGGCATACCGGTTCCGGCAGGGATGAGCTTTCCT
Organism: uncultured Clostridia bacterium; assembly: GCA_905235695.1. Taxonomy (GTDB): domain Bacteria; phylum Bacillota; class Clostridia; order Oscillospirales; family CAG-382; genus UMGS882. The sequence goes on from CAJOMW010000018.1 coordinate 1,312, forward strand.
ATGAGCACGTTTTCCTTGAGGCCGATAAGGGGATCGACCTTTCCCTTGATAGCGGCTTCGGTGAGCACCTTGGTGGTCTCCTGGAAGGACGCTGCCGACAGGAACGATTCGGTAGAGAGCGAGGCCTTGGTGATACCGAAGAGTACCGGCGAGCTCTCTGCCTCGGCAAGTCCGACTTCTCCTGCTTCTATTCTCGCTCTTATCTTTGCGTTTTCGTCGTTGAAGGCGTTGACGTCGACAAGCGAGCCTATGAGCATATCCGTGCTTCCGGGGTTTTCTACCTTGACTTTTCTCGTCATCTGGCGCGAAATAACCTCGATATGCTTATCGTTTATTTCAACACCCTGCAGGCGGTAAACTCTCTGCACTTCCTTGATGATATAGTCGTATACGGCGTTGAGTCCGTTTATTCTCAATATATCGGCAGGGCTGATATTGCCCTCGGTAAGGCTCTGAGCTCTTACTACATAGTCGCCGTCGTTTACGGTCATTCTCGTTCCGAAAGGAATGATATAAGCCTTTTCCTCGCCGGTCGCCTCATTCGTGAGCTTTACGTGTCTTGCCTTCTTATCCTCTTCTATGGTTATCTTTCCGTCAAAGTCTGCGACAACCGACGTCTTCTTCGGGCGTCTTGCCTCGAAGAGCTCTTCGACTCTCGGAAGACCTTGCGTGATGTCGCCGCCTGCGATACCGCCCGTGTGGAAGGTTCTCATCGTAAGCTGCGTACCCGGCTCGCCTATGGACTGAGCGGCTATGATACCAACCGCTTCGCCTATGTTTACAGGCATACCGGATGCGAGGTCTGCGCCGTAGCAGTGTACGCATACGCCGTGTCTTGCCTTGCAGTTGAGCACCGTGCGGATGTGTACTTCTTCGATTCCCGCTGCTACTATTGCGTCAACCTGCGCTTCGCTGAGCATGGTGTCGTCTTCGGCAATTATCTCGCCGGTCGCAGGGTTGACTATTTCGCCGATCGTGTATCTGCCGAGAAGTCTGTCTGCGAGAGGCTCGATTATCTCGTTGTTGTCCTTTATGGTGTGTACCCAGATACCTACATCGTCGTGGCAGTTATCCTCGCGGATGATGACCTCCTGAGAGACGTCGACAAGACGTCTTGTAAGGTAACCGGAGTCAGCCGTACGGAGAGCCGTGTCGGCAAGACCTTTACGCGCGCCGCGCGCCGCGATGAAGTACTCCAATATATTAAGACCTTCACGGAAGTTCGCCTTTATAGGCAATTCTATCGTCTTACCGGACGTGGACGCCATAAGTCCGCGCATACCGGCAAGCTGTCTTATCTGCTTTATTGAACCTCTTGCACCGGAATCCGCCATCATCTTTATGCTGTTGAATTCGTCGAGGTTGTTCTGAAGGGCGGTGGTTACGTCTTTTGTCGCATCCTCCCAAACCTTGATTACTCGCTCGCGTCTCTCTTCGTTTGAAAGCAGACCGCGCTTGTACTGCTTGGATATAAGCTCTACCTGCTTTTCGCCTTCCTTGATGATGACCTTCTTCTCCGGAGGCACCGTCATATCCGAGACGGATATCGAGATGGAGCCCTTGGTCGAATACTTGAAGCCCATTTCCTTTATGCAGTCGAGAACCTCGGCAGTCTTGGTTATGCCGTGATACTTTATGCAGTTGTCGACTATCTGACCGAGTTCGTCCTTGGTTACGACAAAGTTTATCTCAAGATCGAGCTCGTTGTCCTCGTTTCTGTCTACGAAGTGCAGATCCTGCGGAATATTCTCATTGAATATGAGTCGTCCGAGGGTTGCGTCCACTATTGCGCTCTTGGTCGAGCCGTCGGGCATGAGCTTTGTCCTTCTGACCTTGATAGGTGCGTGAAGTCCGAGCTCGCCAACCGCATACGCCATCATCGCCTCGTTGAAGTCGCGGAAGGTCTTGCCTTCGCCCGGCTCGCCCTTCTTTATGAGGGTGAGGTAGTACGAGCCGAGGACCATATCCTGCGTAGGAACGGTAACGGCACGTCCGTTGACGGGCTTTAAGAGGTTATTTGCGGAGAGCATGAGGAAGCGGGCTTCGCTCTGTGCCTCTGCGGAAAGCGGTACGTGTACCGGCATCTGGTCGCCGTCGAAGTCGGCGTTGAATGCGGTACAAACGAGAGGATGAAGCTTTATTGCGCGTCCCTCTACTAGTACCGGCTCGAATGCCTGTATGGAAAGTCTGTGAAGCGTCGGAGCACGGTTGAGGAGAACGGGATGATCCTTGATAACGTGTTCAAGTGCGTCCCAGACTTCTTCGTTTACGCGCTCTACCCTCTTCTTTGCGTCCTTGATGTTGGATGCCTTGCCGGTCTCGACAAGTCTCTTCATTACGAAGGGCTTGAAGAGCTCGAGAGCCATCTCCTTAGGAAGACCGCACTGGTATATCTTGAGGTCAGGACCTACGACGATAACCGAACGTCCGGAGTAGTCGACACGCTTGCCGAGAAGGTTCTGACGGAAGCGTCCCTGCTTACCGCGAAGCATTTCGGACAGCGACTTGAGAGGACGGTTGTTCGGACCCGTTACGGGGCGTCCGCGTCTGCCGTTGTCTATGAGTGCGTCAACGGCCTCCTGAAGCATTCTCTTTTCGTTTCTTATGATGATTTCGGGAGCGTTGAGCTCTATCATCTTCTTGAGTCTGTTATTTCTGTTGATAACGCGCCTGTAAAGGTCGTTGAGGTCGCTGGTGGCGAATCTGCCGCCGTCGAGCTGTACCATCGGGCGTATATCCGGCGGAATTACGGGAATTGCGTCGAGTATCATCCACTCGGGCTTGTTGCCGGAGAGTCTGAACGCCTCTACGACTTCAAGTCTCTTTATGAGCCTTACCTTCTTCTGTCCCACAGCCGTTTCAAGCTCCGCCTTGAGCTCTTCGGAGAGCTTTTCGCAGTCTATCTCACTGAGAAGCTCCTTTATCGCCTCTGCGCCCATTCCTACGCGGAATTCGTCTCCGTAGTACTCGTACTTCTGGTTGTACTCCTGCTCGGAGAGAAGCTGCATCTTTTCAAGGCCGGTAGCTTCGCCGGGATCTATAACTATATAGCTTGCAAAGTAGAGCACCTTTTCGAGAAGTCTCGGAGAGACGTCGAGAAGGAGTCCCATTCTCGAAGGTATGGCTCTGAAATACCATATATGAGATACCGGGCACGCAAGCTCAATGTGTCCCATTCTCTCACGGCGCACCTTGTTGGTTGTTATCTCAACGTGGCACTTCTCGCACACCTTGCCCTTGTAGCGGACTCTCTTATACTTTCCGCAGTGACATTCCCAGTCCTTTGTCGGACCGAATATCCTCTCGCAGAAAAGACCGTCCCTCTCGGGCTTAAGCGTTCTGTAATTTATGGTTTCGGGCTTCTTTACCTCGCCGTGTGACCACTTGCGTATCATCTCGGGAGAAGCAAGACCGATTTTTATAGCGTCAAATTCATTGCGTTCATTTTGTACCATTATTTTATACACTGCTCCTTTTCACTGCTTTTTTGCGAGCATTATATGTCAAAACCGTCGTCGGAACCGTCGAGAAGGTCGTCGGAGAACTCGTCGAAATCGTCCTCTTCCTCGTCTTCTATGGCTTCGCCGTTCTCGTCTTCGATAATGAAGTTGTCGATGTCGGTGACAACGTTTTCTCCGATATCGTCAGACACGATATTCTTGACGTTTTCAAGCTCCTCGGAGCTGCTCTCCTTGAGGGTTATCTCGTTGCCCTCGCTGTCGAGAACCCTTACGTCAAGCGCAAGCGACTGAAGCTCGCGGATAAGCACCTTGAACGACTCGGGAACGCCGGGCGTCGGGATATTCTGTCCCTTGACTATGGATTCGTACGCCTTGACTCTTCCTATTACGTCGTCGCTCTTTACGGTGAGTATTTCCTGAAGCGTATAAGCTGCGCCGTACGCCTCGAGAGCCCAGACCTCCATTTCTCCGAATCTCTGTCCGCCGAACTGTGCCTTACCGCCGAGCGGCTGCTGAGTTACGAGCGAATACGGACCCGTGGAACGAGCGTGTATCTTATCGTCTACGAGGTGATGCAGCTTGAGGTAGTACATTATGCCGACGGTTACGGGGTTATCAAACTGTTCGCCCGTGCGTCCGTCGTAAAGGATGGTCTTGCCGTCCTCGCGCATGCCGGCTTTCTTGAGGCACTCTGCTATATCCTGCTCGTTTGCACCGTCAAATACCGGCGTCATTACCTTCCAGCCGAGCTTCTTTGCCGCTATGCCCAGATGCACCTCAAGCACCTGTCCGATATTCATTCGGGAAGGAACGCCCAGAGGATTGAGCACGATGTCGAGCGGAGTTCCGTCCGGAAGGAAGGGCATATCTTCGGGAGGAAGTATTCTCGAAACGACACCCTTGTTACCGTGACGGCCTGCCATCTTATCGCCGACGGATATCTTTCTCTTCTGCGCTATATAAACTCTTACTACCTTGTTTACTCCGGGAGGAAGCTCGTCGGAATTTGCCCTTGAGAATTCGTGCACGTCAACGACGATACCGCTCTCTCCGTGCGGAAGTCTGAGGGACGTATCCCTTACTTCCCTTGCCTTTTCGCCGAAGATGGCTCTCAGAAGTCTCTCTTCTGCCGTAAGCTCCGTCTCGCCCTTAGGCGTTACCTTGCCTACGAGTATGTCGCCTGCGTGTACCTCTGCGCCTATGCTTACAACGCCATTGGCGGTAAGGTATTTGAGAGCGTCTTCACCGACGTTCGGTATATCTCTCGTTATCTCCTCGGGGCCGAGCTTGGTGTCCCTTGCCTCGTGGGAGTACTCTTCTATGTGGATAGACGTGTAAACGTCTTCTCTGACAAGTCTTTCATTGAGAAGGACTGCGTCCTCGTAGTTATAGCCTTCCCAGGTCATAAATCCGATGAGCGCGTTCTTGCCGAGCGAGATCTCGCCGTTCGAGGTAGCCGGTCCGTCGGCTATTACCTGTCCCTTGGTGACTCTGTCGCCCTTGAAGACGATAGGTCTCTGGTTTACGCAGGTACCCTGGTTCGATCTCTTGAACTTTATCAGCTCGTAAGTTCTCTTATTTCCGTCGTCTTCCCTTATCACTATTGTGTTTCCGCTCGCCGTTTCGACTACGCCGTCTTCTTTTGCGACTACTACGACGCCCGAGTCGACCGCCGCCTTGTATTCCATACCGGTAGCGACTATCGGGTTTTCCGTCATCATAAGCGGAACTGCCTGCTTCTGCATGTTTGATCCCATGAGCGCACGGGAGTTGTCATCGTTTTCAAGGAAGGGGATCATTGCCGTTGCGACCGAGACGACCATCTTAGGCGAAACGTCCATGTAGTCGACGCGCTCTTTTTCAACGTCGGTTATCTCTTCCTTTATGCGTACCGTAACGCGGTTGTTGACGAATCTTCCGTCTTCGTCGAGCGGCTCGTTTGCCTGAGCGACAACGTACTCGTCCTCAACGTCGGCAGTCATATATACGACTTCGTCGGTAACAATTCCGGTGCTCTTGTCTACCTTGCGGTAGGGAGCCTCTATAAATCCGAACTTGTTTATCTTTGCGTAGGTGGAGAGATACGAGATAAGTCCGATGTTAGGACCTTCAGGCGTCTCTATCGGGCACATTCTTCCGTAATGCGTATAGTGGACGTCGCGCACTTCAAAGGACGCTCTGTCTCTCGAGAGACCGCCCGGGCCGAGTGCGGAAAGTCTTCTCTTATGCGTCAGCTCCGCAAGGGGGTTGGACTGGTCCATAAACTGCGAGAGCGGAGAAGATCCGAAGAATTCCTTTATTGCGGAAACGATAGGTCTTATATTTATGATGTTCTGAGGAGTGAGATTTTCGGAATCCTGCATGGTCATGCGCTCTTTTACGAGCTTTTCCATACGGGTAAAGCCTATTCTCATCTGGTTCTGAAGGAGCTCGCCAACGCTTCTGAGTCTGCGGTTTCCGAGGTGGTCTATATCGTCTATCGTGCCGCAGTTGTGGCGTATGCAGGTCATGTAGTTGACCGATGCGAATATATCCTCGACGGTGATGTGCTTCGGAATGAGGAGATTTCTCTTCTCTTTGAAAGCGGCGATAAATTCCTCTTCGTTCGAGGTGGTCTCAAGTATCTCGCGGAGGACCTCGACGTTTACCTTCTCGTCTATCTTGAGCGAGGAGAGGTCATATCCTTCGGGAACGACGCCGAGTGCGTTTATATCCGCCATCTTGTTGGAGAACACCTTGAATACGACGGGATTTTCCACATCCTGAGTATAGAGAGATACCTCATAGCATCCGCTCTTTTCGATCTCGTCCGCCATCTCTCTGGAGAGAAGCGTTCCCTCATCGTATATTATCTCGCCCGTGAAGGGGTTTACGGCAGGAGCGGCGAGCTTAAAGCCGTTTATTCTTCTGCCGAGCGCAAGCTTCTTATTGAATTTATATCTGCCGACTGCGGAGATGTCGTATCTCTTTTCGTCAAAGAACAGATTGTTAAGGAGTATCTGAGCCGACTCGACGATAGCGGGATCGCCCGGACGGAGCTTCTTGTATATTTCCTTTAAAGCTTCCTCCTGAGGGGTAGTGCCGTTCTTCTGAGCCTCGGACTCCATGAGATCCTTGGCGAGAGTCGCCTTGATATAATCGTCGTCGCCGAACATATCGAGCAGCTGCTTGTTGGTGGAAACGCCGAGTGCTCGCAGGAACACCGTTACCGGCAGCTTTCTGTTCTTGTCTATTCTTACATAGAACACGTCGTTTGCGTCGGTCTCATATTCGAGCCATGCGCCTCTGTAGGGTATTACCGTAGCCGCATAGAGCTTCTTGCCGGACTTGTCGTCGGTCGATTCGTAGTAGATGCCCGGTGAGCGGACTATCTGAGATACTACAACTCTCTCGGCTCCGTTGATTATAAAGGTACCCTGTTCGGTCATGAGCGGGAAGTCGCCCATAAACACTTCGGACTCCTGGACGTCGCCTGTCTCTTTGTTGGAAAGGCGTACGGTCACGCGGAGGTGAGCGGCGTAGTTAACGTCTCTCTCCTTGCACTCCTCAACGGAATATTTAGGCGTCTTGTCTATCCTGAAGTCTACGAATTCGATAAACAGATTGCCCGAATAATCCACGAGCGGAGAAACGTCCTCCAGTACTTCTCTCATTCCATCGTTCAGAAACCACTCATAAGATTCCTTCTGAACTTCAATGAGATTTGGCATTTCCAGCTTTTCGTCTATCTTCGAAAAGCTGTACCTGATGTTATTGCCGAGCTTGCAAGGCTTTACCATGGTTTGCTATCACTCCATTCGATTTCTCGGTCGCATTTACCGTCTTTTGGTCGCTAAAAACGCATTATATGCGATTCTATGCGATTCTAATACAGTGTATAAATATAACATAGTTTACCTGCCTTGTCAATAACTTCCGGGGGATTTTTTTCGGATATTTTACACTTTTTCAGGCAAAAAACGTTTAATTTACAAACGCTTAGTTAAAATGTTACCCATAATTCAGGGGTTTTTAATAGAAAATTTTCATTTTCGGATGTGTCCGGCTTGCCGTTTTAAATTTACCCGTAAACGCCCCGGTATGTCGCTTTGCAAGATATTCTGTCGAAAGCATCTTTACGGTAAAAAAATGCTTATTTAATAAAGTTAACCAGCCGTTCATTTTTATTTATTTAAAAGCAGCCGAAAAAGTAGTAATATGTCAGTGGAATACTTCGATATTATGAAAGGATACGGCGCGCTGTGCGGTGCGCCATACGGATAACAATGGAAAAAGTTATGCTGGTCTTCGGGACGCGCCCCGAGGCGATAAAGATGTGTCCGCTCGTAAACGAGCTGAAAATGCGAAAAAATCTGGAGACGCTCGTATGCGTGACAGGTCAGCACCGCCAGATGCTCGACCAGGTGCTTGGCGCCTTTGACGTTGTCCCCGACTACGACCTCTCAATAATGAAGGACAAGCAGACGCTTTTTGATGTGACGGTAAACATACTCGAGCGAATAAAAGCGGTACTCGAAGAGACAAGGCCGGACGTTGTCCTCGTACACGGCGACACGTCTACAACCTTCGTCACCGCCCTTGCCTGCTTCTATCTTCAGATACCGGTAGGGCACGTCGAGGCGGGACTTCGCACCTACAACATCTACTCCCCCTACCCCGAGGAGTTCAACCGCCAGGCTGTCAGCATAATTGCAAAGTACAACTTTGCCCCAACCGAGCTGTCAAAGCAGAATCTTATAAAGGAAGGCAAGGATCCTTCGTCGATATACGTCACGGGCAACACGGCGATAGACGCTCTCAAAACCACCGTCAGGAGCGACTACTCCCACCCCGTACTCGACTGGGCATCGGATTCACGCCTCATAGTGCTCACCGCTCACCGCCGCGAAAACATAGGCGAGCCAATGCACCATATGTTCAGGGCGATCCGCCGAATAATCGACGAAAACAGCGACGTAAAGGCGATATATCCCATACATATGAATCCCGTAGTAAGGGAAGCGGCAAAAGAGGAGCTCGGAGACTGCGACAGGATAAGAATAATCGAGCCGCTCGACGTGCTCGACTTCCACAACTTCCTCTCAAGGAGCTATCTCATACTGACAGACAGCGGAGGAATACAGGAGGAGGCACCGTCGCTCGGAAAACCTGTCCTCGTAATGCGCGACACCACCGAGCGTCCGGAGGGCATAAAGGCAGGAACGCTGAAGCTCGTAGGAACAGATGAAAAGACGATATACGACTCGTTCAGACTTCTTCTTACCGACAAAGCTGAATACGACAAAATGGCAAAGGCGTCAAACCCATACGGCGACGGCAATGCGTGCAAGCGGATAGCGGACGTACTCGAAAACAGGTAATAATTATACACACGGAGAATAAACAAAATGATTTTTGAAGACGGCGAAAGAATAGTATTTGCAGGCGACTCGGTGACCGATATGGGAAGCTTAAACCCGGTGGGAGAAGGTCACTGGAACAACATAGAGCATCTTGGCAGAAGCTACGTAAGGGTAATTGAAAACCTGCTGATAACCTGCTACCCCGAGAGAAAGATAAGAGTCACAAACTCAGGCGTTAGCGGCAACACCAGCCGCGATCTTTTGGAGCGGTTTGACAGGGACGTCGTCGGACTGAATCCCGACTGGGTATCTATATGCATAGGCATAAACGACGTGTGGCGGCAGTTTGACGCTCCCGAGCTTACCGAAAAGCACGTCTATATAGAAGAATACGAGAAAAACGTACGGATAATGATAGAGAAGGTGTGCGGAAAGGTCAAGGGAATATTCATACTCTCGCCCTACATGATGGAGCCGCAGAAGGGCGATTGGATGAGGGCAAGAATAGACGAATACGTCGCCGTCTGCAAGAGGCTCTCGGAGGAATATGGCTGCACCTTCGTCAATTTTCAGGCTCTCTACGACAAGCTCCTATCCGTGAGGTACTCCGCAGAGGTCTCCTGGGACCGAATACACCCGAATCAGATAGGCGCCACGCTCATGGCAAGGGAATTTCTCTCAAAGTGCGGCTTCGACTTCAACAGATAAAGGCGGTGTGCTTTTGAAATACAAAAAATTTTCAAGGCCAATAAGTATTTGCATTGCTTTTGCGATGTTTGCGCTCGTTATTGCGGAGCTGATATTCGTCGCTTCGCCCGTTCAGAACAGCCTATATATGTACGGACTTCTGATAACCGAGCTTATGCTTTTTGTCACTGCTGTGGCAGGGTGCTTTATCACTCGCCAGGATCCGAGAGAGATGTTTCCGGTAAAGAGGCCGCTCGTGCGGCAGATATTCGGCGTACTCGTTTTCTGGATAGGCTGTTATATGCTTATAATAACGCTGACTATCGCCGTATCAAGCCTTGCGCCGCAGGCTCTTATGGAAAGAAGCGCTGATATTTCGAGCTTCTTTGCAACCGTTAATCCGTTTGTCTCTTTTCTCATCGTCGCCGTCTCCCCGGCAATATGCGAGGAAGCTGTTCACCGCGGATTTATACTCCACTTTCTCAGACCTATAGAGAACAAGTGGCTGATAATAGTCATAATGGGTGCGCTTTTCGGGGCGTTTCACCTCGATCCGATAAGATTCGTGCCTACTGCGCTTCTGGGAGGGGCAATAACGTACATTGCGCTCGAGACGGACAATCTCTTACTCTGCGCACTGCTGCACTTTATAAACAACGCACTGCCGGCTGCAATAAGCTTCGTAAGCTACGACAGCGATGCGCTCTCCAACGCACTGACGGAAGAGGCGATGGCGGAGGCGTCAAAGCTCATCTACGGACCGCTCGGCATAGGAAGCACCATGATATTTGCGTTTTCTGCGCCGTGGATAGTTCTTGCCGGAAGCGTGCTGATTCACGGAAAGGGCTACAAATGTCCGCATCTTACGGCAAAGATCATCATTTGCGCTTCGTCGTCTGCGGCTCTTCTCATAGGCGGAATACTGCTGACAGCGCTCGGTATATGGCAGTCGTTCGGAAGCTTCTTAGCCGTTCCCGGATGATAAAAGTCAATTCAAAAAGGCGACAGGCTTATTTGCCTGCCGCTATTCTTTTTATGGTGCTCTGCCATACGTAGTTGCGGCTGGCAAAAGCGCCGCTTTTAATATTCATTAGCTGTTTTACTGCTAAGCGCAGGTGCGGTATCCAAAGCGCCTTTGGCGCTTTGGGAAAACGTTTTACGTACTTTTCTTGAAAAAGAAAAGTACCAAAAGATTTTTCCCCTTCCCTCTTGTGGGAAGGGGAAATCTAAGGACGCTGCGTCGTCGCA
>CAJOMW010000019.1 GCA_905235695.1 uncultured Clostridia bacterium
CTTTCTTAGACGCCTTAGCAGGCTTTTTTTCCAAAACAGGCTGCTCGGGGGCTATTTCCTCTGCAATCTCCTCTTTAGGTGCCTTAGACTTCTTTGCAGGCTTCTTTTTAGCTTCTGTGGAAGTCGAGTCATCAGCTTTCAGAGCAGTCTCGGCTTCTGCGTTTTCCGCAACAGGCTCTGTCTTGGCTTTCTTAGCGGTCTTTTTAACAGTCTCGACCTGCTTTTCTTCCGTTATCTCGGCCTTAGCAGATTTATCAGACTTTTTGGTTGTCTTCTTAGTCTTTTCAGTTACTTCCACTGTATCAGCTTCCGCCTTGCTTTCAGCCTTTTTGGTTGTTTTCTTAGCCTTTGCAGGCTCCTTTTCAGCCTTTACTTCTGCGGTTTCAGCTTCAGCTTTGCTTTCAGCCTTTTTGGCTGTCTTTTTAGCCTTTGAAGGCTCTTTTTCAGAGGCTTTAACTGTCTGTTTTTCAGGCATTTCCCCTGCTTTTGCCTTCTCGGCGCTCGGCTTCTTTGCCTTTGCTTCCTTTGCCTCGGAAGCCGGCTCCGCCTTTACGGCGACATCCTTGGCAGCGGCTTTCTTTGCCTTTGGCGCAGCCTTTTCGGCGGTTTTTTCAGTCGCCTTTGCGGCAGAAGCCTTTGAGCCGGACTTCTTTTCCGCAGTCTTAGGCTCCTTCTCGGCGCTTACCTTTTCGACTGTCTCGGCATTGCCGTTTGTGCTCTTCTTTGTAGGCATATTTATACTTCCTTTCAAAAGCGGTCAGTTACTACCGCCTTTCAGCTTTTCTGCTTTGATTTTATTGATGCTGTCTATAAAGGACAGCTCTTCGCTTTTAGCGTCCTTCTTATCTTTAAGTTTTTTCAGGGTGTATATCTGCTCGCTGAGGGCATCGACGCCGTTTGACGAGAGCTTTTCCCTTTCGTAACGCATATTCATTATGCGTCCCATTTCCTCGGGAGAAAAATATTCGTTAAGGGACGAAGTATCGCTCGTTCCGCTGTCATAAATCTCTTTCAGACGTTCATATACGCTCCTGTTGAACGACGTTATAAAGTCATCGCTTTTAAGCTCCTTGCATTTTTCAAAAAGCTCCGGATGCAAAAGCAGTATTCCGAGTAAGCGCTCCTCGACAGAGGCGGCAGCCGGGTTTACAGCAGATTCTTTGTTTATCCGATCGTCGTATCTCAGAAGCCTTTTTTGAGTGTCGTCGCTTTGCTTTTTCCTGAATGACGACGCCTTTCCGCGAAGTGCTTTTTTAATTTCGGCGTTTATCGTTTCTTCACTGATTCCGGTTATTTCGGAAGCTCTCTTAGTGTATACCTCACGCTTTATCGGCGAGTATATATCAGACAGCATCCGGCAAATATCCTGAACGGCTCTTATTTTATCGTCGGCGTTTGACAGGTCGTATTTATTGAGTATTGCCTTGAGCTTGAAGTCTACCTCTCCGTCCGAGCTTCCGAGAATTTTCGCAAAGGACGCCGCTCCGTACTTTTTTATGTATTCGTCGGGATCCTTTGCTCCCTCAATTTTAATGACCTTTGCGTCTATTCCGACCTCTGACAGCTTTTCAATCGCCTTCTTTGTTGCGTTCTGCCCTGCGGAATCCGAGTCATAAGCAAGATATACGGTTTTTGCAAATCTCGATATTATACGTGCGTGTTCGGAGGTTATGGCGGTTCCGAGCGTTGCGACTGCATTTGTAAAGCCTGCCTGGTGCATTGAAATCACGTCCATATACCCTTCGCACAGAATAAGTTCTCCGCTTCTTACGAGCGTCGAAGCGCTTCCGCCGCCTTCCCTATCGCCGAGAAGCGCACTCTTTGCAAAATTAAGTGCAAACAGATTTTTGCTCTTCTTGAAAACGACCGTATCGGAAGAATTGAGATATTTGGGCTTTGAATCGTCCATTACTCTGCCGCCGAAGGCTATGATATTGCCGTAAAGGTCTATGATGGGAAAAATAACTCTGTTTCTGAACATATCAAACGGCTTGCCGTTCTTTTTTGATATGCCGCAGAGAAAGTTTTCACTTATCTCATCGGTCGAGTATCCTTCTTTGGTCAGAATATCCGTAAGATAGTTGAAGCTGTCCGGCGCGTACCCAAGCCCAAAGTGCACACAAGTTGCGCGAGAAAGCTGCCTTTTTGATAAATACTCTCTCGCCTGTGTTCCCATATCCGAATTGAGGGCGTCATAAAATGCTCTTGCGGCTATCTTGTTCATGGCAAAGCTGCGCTCGCGCGTCAGTACGGCTTTTTGGGAAGTACCCGATAAGTTCTCTGCCGGATCCGCATCTGTCGGCAAGATAAGCTACTGCGTCTCTGTATTCGAGATTTTCCATTCGCATGACGAATGTTATTACGTCGCCGCCTGCCGAGCAGCCGAAGCAGTGAAAGTCATCCTGAAATACGGTAAAAGACGGCGTTCGCTCGCTGTGAAACGGACAGAGCCCCACCATGTTGCTCCCTGCTCTTTTAAGCTCAACGTACCTTGATATAACATTTTCAATTGGATTACGGGCTTTAAGCTCCTCGATAAATCCGCTTGGATATAACACTAATCTGCTCCTTTATCTATTCCAGTTTTTAGGTATAAAGAGGTTTTCAAATGTGAGAACGGCGTATCTGTCGCTCATACATGCAAGATAATCGCATACAGCCCTCTCAAGGCTGCAGTTCTCGCCGATGTTGCGCCTGTATTCATCCGGTATCTTGTCTTTGTTTTTATAGAAGTATTCATAGAGCTTGGTGAGCATTTCGCCGGCTTTCGACTCCTCGCTCTTTGCAATGGGGTTAAAGTATACGTTATCAAAGAGAAACTCTCTCAGAAGCATTGTAGCTTCGTATATATCAGAGTGCATTTCAATCAGCGGCTCGCCTTTGAGAATATTCTCGGAGGTCTTTGTTATGAGGCTCTTTACCATAACGTCAATCCTTGCGCTGTGCGTATCTCCGAGTATCTTCTTCAGCTCCGACGGAATATCGTCGCTCTTTATGACTCCTGCGCGTATTGCGTCGTCTATGTCGTGATTTATGTACGCTATTCTGTCGGCAAACTTTATAAGGCGTCCCTCGGGAGTTGACGCTTCGATGTTACCTGTGTGGCACACAATGGCGTTGCGGACTTCAAATGTGAGATTCAGTCCTTTTCCGTCGTTTTCAAGAGTGTCGACAACTCTCAGGCTCTGCTCGTTGTGCTTGAATCCGTCGGGGCAAAGAGAGTTGAGAAGCCTTTCACCGGCGTGCCCGAAAGGAGTATGTCCGAGATCGTGTCCGAGTGCAGCGGCTTCCGTAAGGTCTTCGTTCAGACCGATAGCACGCGCGACTGTGCGAGCTATCTGCGTTACTTCGAGAGTATGCGTCAGTCTTGTCCGATAGTGATCGCCCTCGGGAGAGAGAAAGCACTGAGTTTTGTGCATGAGACGGCGAAACGACTTGGAGTGGATTATTCTGTCTCTGTCGTGCATGAACGGCGTTCTTATGTCGCCTTCTTCGTGATCCTCCTCCCTCATTCTTCCCTTAGTTGAGTCGGAGAACGTGGCACAACCGCAAAGCTGAGCTCTTTCAAAGGAGTAATACCGTGTAAGCGTATCGGACATACCGCACCTCTTTTCTTTATCTATAACTATATACGCAAAAAACGTCAAAAACACTTTTATTTTTTGCAAAAACCAATAAATTATCGCTTATTTTTGCTTTTTTCCCGAATCATATATCCTCTGCAAGATAATCGGAGAACATACCCGTCTCTTTTGCCGTGACAAGCGCCACTACTTCTACGCCGCTCTCGGTATATTCAACGCTCTCCACGCTCGTGTTCTTATAAAGATAGCTGACCGCCGACTGATTGTCAAAAGGAAATACAAATTTTGCCTTTATCTTGCTGTCGGCAAGTATCCTGTCGAGCTTTTCGAGCAGCTTTTCCACGCCTTCGCCCGTCTTTGCCGATATATATACCGCATCCTTTGCCTCTGCAACGTCGGCAGGCGGTATAACGTCTATCATATCTGATTTATTAAATACGTATACCGTGGGCTTTCCGGACGCAGACAGATCGTTCAGTATCTCTTCAGTAACAGCCGTCTTTCTCTCAGCCTCGGGATCGGAAGCGTCGATTATCACAAGGATTATATCAGCAAATCTTACCTCGTCAAGCGTTGACTTAAAGGCTTCTATAAGGCCGTGCGGAAGCTTGTTTATAAATCCGACGGTATCCGACAGCAGTATTTCCCTTCCCGACGGGAGCGTAAGAGAGCGGACGGTCGGATCGAGCGTCGCAAACAGCTTGTTTTCTGCGAGTATTCCGGCGTTTGTAAGATAATTCAGAAGAGTTGATTTCCCGGCGTTGGTGTATCCTGCGATTGCGGCAGTCGGTATGCCGGACTTTTGCCTCTTCCCGCGCTTTACAAGCCGTTCCTTCTCCAGTTCTTCAAGCTCTGATCGGAGCGACTGTATACGCCTCTGCAAATGTCTTTTGTCGGTTTCGAGCTTTGTTTCACCGGGACCTCTTGCGCCTATACTTCCGCTCGTGCCGCCCTGTCTTGAGAGCTGAAGTCCCTTTCCGGTAAGCCGCGGGGACGTATATCTGAGCTGAGCTATCTCGACCTGCAATTTTCCCTCGCCTGTCACCGCATGCTTTGCAAAAATATCGAGAATAAGCATTGTTCTGTCGATTACTCTGACATGTTTTTCACTCGATGCATCATAATATTTATTGAGTATATCCTCGAGATTTCTTATCTGAGACGGCGACATCTCGGCGTCCATGACAGCGAGCGATATATCGTTGTCAAAGCACAGCTTTGCAGCCTCCTCTGCCTTGCCCTGACCGATAAACGTTGCTGAATCCGGCGCTTTGCGGCACTGAGTTATGCTGAAAAACTTCGACCGGGCGCTTCCCTCGCCTATTGACGTTTCCGCAAGCTGTTTAAGCTCCGCAAGAGACACGTCACACTGCTTTTCCTCGGAGGTATCCGGGTATATGCCTATGAGCAGAACGTTTATTTCTCCGCCCTCCGACGTATCACTGAGTTTTTCTTTTATATCGGTAACTTCCATACAATATCCTTTCCTGTCGACTGTTTGATTTTACGCATATAATAATATATATCTAATTATACAGTTATATACTCCAAAAATCAACCGTTAATACTAAGTTTTACCAAGAAATGAGGCGATATATGATGATACAGGTCACATTTAACGATTTAAAGCAGAAGGAAGTCATAAACATGTGCGACTGTAAAAGGCTCGGCTATATAACGGACGCCTGCATAGACCTTGAATGCGGCAAAATACTGTCGTTTACCGTGCGCGAGTGCAGCGGCATAATCCCTGGCAAAGGCGAGGAATACACTGTTCAGTGGGAGGACATAAAAAAGATAGGCGACGACATAATTTTCGTCGAGCTGTGCTATGTTCCTGCACCGCCGCCACCGCCGAAAAAGAAGTTTTTTCAAAAGTGAATAGGAAGCAAATTCCCGACCGCAAAGCGGTCGGGATATTTTATTAAACCGTCGTTATCTTCTTCTCGTAATCGGTCTTCTCGTCGAGCTGGTATTTATTTGCCTTTCTGTGCTCGAAGAACTTGACAGCGACCTGATCGAACAGTGCATAGGAAAGAACGTCCTCATCCTGCTCGATATACTGTGCTATCTCGCTTCTGAGCTTATCGAGCTCGGGCCTGAGATTATCAGCCGGACGGCAGGTTATCGGCTTTTCATCGCCGATTATCTTCTTCCTTATCTCATCGGATATGGGAAGCGGAGTTTTGCCGTAATCGCCGTGAACGAGGCCCTTGAACTCTTTTGTTACCATCTTGTAGCGCTCGCCGGAAATTACGTTCATGACGGCCTGAGTACCGACTATCTGCGAGGACGGCGTAACGAGAGGCGGATATCCCACGTCCGCACGAACTCTCGGCACTTCCTCGAGAACTTCAAGAAGCTTGTCGGACTGATTTGCGTTCTTGAGCTGTGAAACCAGATTTGAGAGCATTCCGCCTGGCACCTGGTATATGAGTGCGTTAACGTCTACCTTGAGGAGCTTCGGATCGAGAAGTCCTTCGCTTATATATTTCTCACGGAGCTTCTCTACCATTTTGGACGGCTTATCGAGCTTTTCAAGCGATAGGCCTGTGTCGTATTCCGTGCCCTGGAGAGTAGCTACAAGCGATTCTGTAGGAGGCTGTGACGTACCCATGGCGAGCGGTGATATTGCTGTATCGACTATATCTACACCTGCTTCTATTGCCTTTAAGAGCGTCATGGAAGCAAGGCCGGAGGTGTAGTGGGTGTGGAGCTGTATCGGCACTTTAACGGTTTCCTTGAGTGCCTTTACGAGGTCATACGCCTCATACGGCTTGAGAAGGCCTGCCATATCCTTTATGCAGATAGAGTCGGCGCCCATTTCTTCGAGCTGCTTTGCATACTTTGCATAGTATTCGTTGTTATATACGGGACCGGTGGTGTAGCTTATCGCCGCCTGTACGTGTCCTCCCTCTTTCTTTGTCGCATTTATTGCGGTCTTGAGGTTACGTGCGTCGTTCAGAGCGTCGAAAATTCTGATTATATCTATGCCGTTAGCAATAGACTTCTGTACGAAATATTCGACTACGTCGTCAGCGTAGTGACGATAGCCGAGAATGTTCTGACCTCGGAAGAGCATCTGGAGCTTAGAGTTCTTCACGTGGCTTCTGATAACTCTGAGCCTTTCCCACGGATCTTCGTTAAGGAAGCGCAGACATGCGTCAAAAGTAGCGCCGCCCCATACTTCCATGGCATAATAGCCTACCTCGTCAAGGCTGTCGAGGATAGGAAGCATATCTTCGGTGGACATACGGGTTGCGAGAAGCGACTGATGAGCGTCACGCAAAACCGTTTCCATAATTTTTACTTGAGACATAATATTTATCCTTTCTGATATTAAGCGTAGCTGTTGTTATGCAAACAGTGCAAGGAACACGCCTGCCGCAACGGCAGAACCGATAACTCCCGCGACGTTCGGACCCATTGCGTGCATGAGGAGGAAGTTTGAGGGATTTTCCTTCTGCCCGACCGTCTGTGAAACGCGGGCCGCCATGGGAACCGCAGAAACTCCGGCGCTTCCGATAAGCGGATTTATCTTGCCGCGAGTGAGGAAGCACATGAGTTTTCCGAACATAACGCCGCCGAACGTAGCAAATGCAAATGCGGTAAGTCCGAGAATGATTATGAGCAACGTCTTAGGCGCAAGGAAGGTCTCGGCGTCAGCCGTAACGCCAACCGATACGCCAAGGAATATCGTTACTATATTGCAGAGCTCGTTCTGAGCTGTCTTTGAAAGTCTGTCCGTAACGCCGCACACGTTGAGAAGATTTCCGAGCATGAGGAATCCTACGAGCGGAGCGGCATCGGGAAGGATGAGTGCGACGATTGCCGCAACGACTATCGGGAACAGCACCTTTTCTACCTGAGATACAGGACGGAGAGTCTCCATCTTTATCATGCGCTCTTTCTTTGTGGTAAAGAGCTTCATTATAGGCGGCTGGATTATCGGCACGAGCGCCATGTAAGAGTACGCCGCAACGGCGATGGCTCCGAGAAGCATTGGCGCAAGAGTCTTCGTGACGTATATTGCCGTCGGTCCGTCAGCACCTCCGATAATACCGATGGAAGCAGCCTCCGCCGGCGAGAACTGCAGACTGCACAAAGCGCCTATAAACGCAACGTATATACCGAACTGTGCAGCAGCTCCGAGAAGAAGCGACTTCGGGTTAGCTATAAGAGGTGTGAAGTCGGTCATTGCCCCGACCGCAAGGAATATAAGCGACGGATATATACCGAGCTTTACTCCGAGATACAGGAAATCCATAAGTCCGCCGCGTTCTATTACCTCCTGCATAACGAACATCGAGCCGTCCTCGTGTATGAACAGATCCATGTGGAAAAGCTCTGCTCCGGGAAGGTTTGCGAGAAGCATTCCGAACGCTATGGGAAGCAGGAGCAGCGGCTCGAACTTTTTTACTATCGCAAGGTACATGAGAACCCCTACGATAACGTACATGATGAGAGTCTTGTAGAAATCTGCGTTGAAGACGGCACTTCCGGCTTCGTTTATATCAAACAGAAGCTTGTATATGCCGGTAGACTCCCAAAGTTTTATCAAACTATCTAACATATCTGCCATTGATAAGCCCCCTTAAACAGCGCCGGGACTTACGCAATAGTAACGAGAACGTCGCCTGCGTTTACGGATGAACCCTTCTGAGCAACGACGGACGTTATCTTGCCGTCCTTGGGAGCAGCTATGTCATTTTCCATCTTCATTGCCTCAAGAACGCAGATCACGTCGCCTGCCTTGACCGTGTCGCCGACCTTTACGTTAACGCTGAGTACCGTACCGTTCAGGGGCGCATTTACAGGATCGCCTGCTCCTGCCGGTGCTGCGGGAGCCGTGGGAGCCGCCGCCGGTGCCGCTTTGGGAGCGACGGGAGCTGCAGCAGGTGCCGAGGCAGCTGCGCCTACTTCTTCTACTATTACGTCGTAAACCGTTCCGTTTACTGTTACACTATACTGTTTTGCCATGATAATTCTCCTTTTTGGTATATTCGATATAAATTATTTTCTCTTTTTGAATGAAACGACTCTGAAACCGCCGACGGATTCTCCGCTCGCGCCTCTGAAAGCCGATATTGCGGCGGTTATTGCGGCAACGATCTCGCCTTCGTTTGAAGGAGCCGAGGGAACTGTCTCCATAGCAGAATCCGCTTTGACCGGAGCAGTCTTTTCATCTTTGATTTTCTCGCTCTTTGCCTTCCTCTTGTTGGGTATCGTATAAAAAGCTATTTTAAAGAGCACCAGAAAGCCCCAGAGCAGAGCGAGGATCCCAAAGACCATAAGTAAGCCGAACAGCGACTTTGAGAGCGAGTACGAGATTGCCTCGCCAAAAGAATCAAACGGCTTGTTTATGTCATGTTCCAGAAGTCTTATTGCTGTGTTTACCATCTGTATGACCGTCCTTTCGCCTTACAGCTTCAAAAAGTCGGACTTCATCGAGAGCATGTCAAGCGCAGACGCTATGCGTGCGCGCAGCTGTTCTGCCGGGATGATGTCGTCTATCTGACCTGCATTTGCGGCAAGGATGGGAGTTGTCATATAGAGCTCGTAATCGGCCTCAAGGGACTTGCGCTTCTCAATAGGCGCCTTTGCGCCTGCGAGCTTTTCACTCCAGAGCATTGCAACCGACGAAGAAGGCTTGAGAACGCCAATCTTAGCTGAGTCGAGAGCAAATACTATATCTGCGCCGAGAGATTTTGAGCCCATAACCGTGAATGCCGTTCCGTATGCCTCGCCTACGTTTACCGTAACGACCGGAACGCTTGCCTTTGCATAGCTTTCGGCAAGTTTTGCGGCAGCCTTCGGAACTCTTCCGCCGTTTGCCTCGCACTTCTCATCAAATCCTGCCGTTCCTACAAGACTTAATATTGATATGCCAAACGAATCGCAAAGCTCAATGAACGCCGCCGCTTTCCTCATGCCGCCTGCGCATATCTTGCCGTCCTTATGTGCAGGATTGTTTGCTATTATACCTGTGGGGATACCGCCTATAAACGCAAACGCCGTAATGAGCGATTTTCCCTTTTCGGGGGTGAGCTCTGTGTACTTTGAACCGTCTGCTATCGAAGCGATAATGTCGTGCGCATCGTAATCGAACTTTGCGGCGATAGACGCAATTTCGGGGGTTGCTCGGTTAACGTCGTCCTCGTCGCCTGCGTATACGTTCTTATCGAGCCTGTTTGAAGGCAGATATGAAAGAATATCCTTTGCCTTTGCAATAGCTTCATCTGCGTTTTCTGCATAAGATGCCGCATATCCGTGTTCGGAAGCGTATTTAGCCGTTCCTATGTTCTTGTCGGCGCCTTCGGAAACGAGAACGTTCGCAGGAGTCTGGGAGAATGACGCGCCTTCGCTTATTATCATGAGGTCGGCTATCGACGCCATGAGAGCGTTTGCTCCGCCTGCCGAGCCGAGAACTATTGCTATTTCCGGTATTTTGCCCTTAACGGAAGCAGCCTTCTTTATTATCTTTCCGTAGCCGGCGAGGACGTCTATGCCTTCCTCAACCTTTGCTCCGAGCGAGTCAAAGACCGAGATGACGGGCGCGCCGTTCTTTAAAGCTAAGTCGTAAAGGCCGGCAACCTTTTCGGAAGCCGCCTTTGAGAAAGCTCCGTTATTTCTTGAAATATCCTGAGAGTACGCAAATACGAGCCTTCCGTCAACAGCTCCGTAGCCGCATACGACGCCCTCGTACTCCTCGGGATTTTCCGTTCCTATTTCGTTAGCGTATGCCTTGACATAAGCGCCTATCTCAACAAATGTTCCGTCGTCGAACAGAGTATTCATAACATCGTAAGCGGTTTTCTTGCCGTTTTTATGAATCTTTGCGGCTTCGGATTTGTCAGAAAGCATCTTTTTCGCCTTGTCAAGCATATCGCTTCTTTTCTGTAAATCCATGTGTTTACCTCCGGGTTTTATATAAATGTTTTAAAGTTTCTCCACTTCTCCCCCATTTTAAAGTTATTATACTCCGCTCTTCCCAAAATTTCAAGTAGTTTGTCAAAAAAACACATATTTTTTTGCAAAAAAATACCGCCGCGTGATGCGGCGGCGAAGCTGATTTATAAGTCCTTTTTAAATCCAAAAATTGCTAACATGAAAAGTTCGTCAATCAAGCTCTTTTTTACCCGTATAAAGCTCGTAATATCTTCCCTTCTGGGCGAGAAGCGTCTCGTGGTCGCCTCTCTCAATTATCTCGCCGTGCTCAAGCACCATTATAGCCTTTGCATTGCGGACGGTAGACAGGCGGTGAGCTATGACAAAGGTCGTTCTGTTGCTCATAAGTCTGTCCATGCCGTGTTCAATATGGCGCTCTGTTCTGGTATCGACAGAGCTTGTCGCTTCGTCAAGCACAAGGATAGGAGCCTTGCTTATTGAAGCGCGGGCAATATTCAGAAGCTGGCGCTGTCCCTGCGAGAGGTTTGCACCGTCGCCCTCTATGACGGTGTTATAGCCGTTTTCAAGGCGCATTATAAAGCTGTGTGCGCTCGCAGTCTTTGCCGCCTGTATTACTTCTTCGTCGGTGGCGTCGAGTCTGCCGTAGCGTATGTTTTCCATAACCGTACCGGTAAAGAGGTGTGTGTCCTGCAAAACCATGGCTATATTCTTTCTGAGCTCTGCCAGCTTTATATCCTTGATATTTACGCCGTCAATCGTAATCTCTCCGGAGTCTATATCGTAGAAGCGGTTGAGAAGGTTTGTAATGGTAGTCTTTCCTGCGCCGGTTGAGCCGACGAAGGCTATCTTCTGACCGGGTTTTGCATAGAGTGAAATATGCTTGAGAATTGTCTTATCTGGATTGTAGCCGAACGTGACGTCCTTCATCTCGACAAAGCCCTTCATGTTCTCCATATCAGAAGCGTTTTCGGCGTCCTCCGGCTCCTCCTCCATATCAATTATGTTGAAGACGCGCTCTGCGCCAGCAAGAGCGGAAAATATCGTGCTCATCTGCATTGATATGTTGTTTATCGGGAATGAGAACTGTCTTGAGTAGTTAGCAAAGACGGTAAGTGCGCCGGGGGCAAAGCCGGTTGTGCACATGAGAATACCGCCGAGACCTACCGTTATGCCGTAGCTTATCTGAGAGGTATTGCCCATTATCGGTCCCATTATACTGCCGACAAACTGAGCCATGAACTGCTTGTGGCGCAGGTCGTCGTTGAGAAGTCCGAACTCTTCTACGGTCTCTTCCTCGTGGTTGAACACCTTGACTACCTTCTGACCGGTAACGGTTTCTTCTATATATCCGTTTACTGCGCCGAGCGCCGCCTGCTGACCGTTGTAGTATTTTCTGCTGCGCTTGGCAATAGCCATGCCGCCCTTTGCAAATATAGGCACGAAAAATACGGTGACGAGTGTCAGTATCCAGTTTGTGGTTATCATGAAAATGAACGTGCCGACAAGAGTTATTACGCCCGAAATAAGCGATACGAGCGTGTTGTCAAGCATTGTTCCTATGTTGTCTATGTCGTTGGTAAAGCGGCTCATTACTTCGCCTGTCGGATTGTTGTCGAAAAATCTGACGGGAAGGCGCTGAATCTTGACAAACAGGTCGTTTCTTATGTGCTCTATCGCATTCTGCGACACGCTCATCATAATTCTGCTCTGAAGATAGGTTGCCACTACGCCTACAACATATACAAGGAGAAGCAGTACGAGCGCCGCGGCGATATATACCATAACTCCGGCAAATCTGTCCGCCGGAACGAACGTCTCTATAGCGCCGGAAAAATTATTCATAAAGCCGGTTATCACGTTGTCGGAAAGCTTCTCCATCACGCTGTAATGCGCCTCAAAGTTCGGAGCGACGTACAGAGCTATCTTGTTTATGATAGGAGCAAGCATGAAAGAGCCTATAAGGCTTGTGACCGTGCTCAAAAGCATGAGAAATACGACGAGAACAAGTCTGAATTTGTACTTTTCAATATACTTAAAAAGCCTTGAAACGGTGTTCTTGGTATTTTTCGGCTTGCCGGTAGCCATAGGTCCGCGTCTTCCGGGACCGCGGCCCATGCCGGGACCGGGGCCTTTTTTAGGATCAGAAGCGGCAGCGTTATACTGTTTTTGCAGTTCCTGCAATGATCTTGCCATTTTTCTCACGCCTCCTTCTGTCCGTCGGAGCTGTTTTTGCTCTCCATCTGAAGGGTATATATTTCCTTATACTCTTCATTGGAAACCATAAGCTCGTCGTGGCTGCCGATTCCCGTAATTCTGCCGTCGTTCATGACGATTATCATATCGGCGTCCATTACGGAGGTAATTCTCTGAGCAATGACTATCTTCGTCGAATCCTTGAGGCTCGTTCTGAACTGCTCGCGTATCTTTGCCTCGGTCGCAGTGTCTACGGCGCTTGTGGAGTCGTCGAGAATGAGTATCTTAGGCTTTTTCAGCAGAGCGCGAGCTATACAGAGCCTCTGCTTCTGACCGCCCGATACGTTTACGCCGCCCTGCTCAAGCTCGGTCTTGTAGCCGTCGGCAAACGAGCGGATAAACCCGTCCGCCTGTGCGCTTTCAGCGGCGGCGAACATTTCCTCGTCCGAAGCATTGTTATCACCCCAGCGGAGGTTGTCTTCTATCGTTCCCGAGAAGAGAACGTTCTTCTGAAGCACCATTCCCACGCCGTCTCTGAGATTTACGAGGTTATAATCCCGCACGTTTATGCCGTCGACAAGTATTTCGCCTTCGTCAGCATCGTAAAGGCGCGGAATAAGCGAGACGAGCGTCGTCTTTCCGCATCCGGTCGAGCCGATTATTCCGACCGTCTGACCGGCGCTTATCTTCAAGTTTATATTGTCAAGAACGCTGTCCTCGCTGTTTTTATAATAGCGGAAGGTGACGTTTCTGAATTCTATATCGCCCTTTTCGACCTTTGCATCGGGGCAAGCCGCATATATATCGGTTATATCGACCTTTTCGTCGAGAACTTCCGATATACGCCTTGCACTTGCTATCGAGCGGGATGACATGACGAAGGTCATAGTCAGCATCATTATTGACATTAGTATCTGATTGACGTAGCTGATAAACTGAGAGAGGTCTCCGACCGGCATTACCGGCTCCGCTCCGCCCATGACTATCTGAGAGCCTATCCATACAACTGCCGCAATCGTAATGTTCATAAACAGTGTCACGAACGGGTTAATCAGTATCATTACTTTATATGCCGAAATTCCCGATTTTTTAAGATCGCCGTTGGCCTTTTCAAATTTTTCCGTCTCAAAGTCCTCCCGCACAAAAGACTTTACGACTCTTACGTTGGTGACGCTCTCCTGCACGGTGGAGTTGAGCCCGTCTATCTTTTCCTGCACTCTTGAGAATCTCGGAAAGCCTATCTTTATTATTGTGAGTATGGTAAAGAGCATTACCGGTATTGTCAC
>CAJOMW010000020.1 GCA_905235695.1 uncultured Clostridia bacterium
CGGCGACTGGACGAGTATTCCGTGAATATCGTCCCTCTCGTTCAGACTATGTACGAGCGAGAGCAGCTCACTTTCCGTCATCTCCTCGGGCAGAGCGTATATCTCGGACTTGAATCCGACTTCTTCGCACGCCTTTCCCTTGTTTCTGACGTATATTTTTGACGCCGGATCCTCGCCCACGATTATTACCGCAAGTCCGGGCTTTATACCGGTATTCTTTTCAAATTCCGCACTCTCTTCTTTTATATTTGCTCTGATTTTTGCGGAGAGAGCCTTACCGTCCATTATAATTGCCATTGCCGTTTCCTTTCAATAAGTTCATGCCGTATTATTTTGCGCTTGCCTTTTTCCTGTTTCTGACTGCAAATACAACGAGAAGCACCGTTCCGACGGCAAAGCATACAAACGCTATTAGCTGAGAAATCCTTATGCTTCCGATGTAGAGGCTGTCGCCTCTGAAGCCCTCTATGACGCACCTTCCGAGTCCGTACCAGGTGAGATACATGAGGGTTATCTGTCCGTTATACTTTTTCTTCTTCCAAAGAAGGTTGATAATTATAAATCCGACGAGATTCCATACGGATTCGTACAGGAACGTAGGGTGAACGTACATTCCGTTTATCGTCATGATAAACGGATTGCTCTTCGCAAGTCCCGCCGCATCGAATGAGGCGCCGAGAAAATCGTAATTTCCGATGATCCCGTATGCCTCAGCGTTCGTAAAGTTGCCCCATCTGCCAAGTATCTGTCCTATCATTACGCCCGGGGCTATGCAGTCGAGTATCTGAAGAAAATTATATTTCTTTACCTTGCAGACTATATAAATTCCGATTATTCCGCCGATTATTCCGCCGTATATGGCAAGTCCGCCGTTCCATATTGCTATGACGTCGTAGAACGACGAATACTTGTCGAGGCTTGTAAGTACATAATACGCTCTTGCACCGACTATGCCGAGCGGTATGCAGACTATCGCAAGGTCGAGCGTGTTGTCAAGCACATACCCCTCGCCCTTCATTCTGTAATATGCATAAAGAGTCGCAAGTATCATACCGACTACTATTATAAGCCCGTACCACTGCACCGTAAAGACGCCTATGGAAAATGCCGTGGGGTTTATTCTTATTTCGTTTATGCCAAGATTCGGAAAGCCTATGACGTTCATAACCGTCTCCCCTATCTGCCTTATTTACTTTTCTATCGGCAAAACCGTCGAAAGCACAAAGCTGTCTTCGTCAAATCCCTCTCTGAGCTGTCTTGAAGCGTCCTCAAACGTAACTCCTGCTACGACCGACGGGTAATCGAGCATATCGAAATCCGAGAAAATATATACGAGAAATTCGTTTGATATGTCATCCGTTGAGTTGAACACTCTGAGAACTCTCGCATAAGCCGCCCTCTTTATCCTCTCGAACGTATCCCTGTCAAGTCCCTTTTCCTTGAACTTCTTTATCTCTTCCTTTACAAGAGCGTACACCTTCTCCGGCTGATCGGACGAGCCGGATATCTCGCAGTGTGCGTAATTTTCAGAGCACTCATAGTCGTAAGAGAAAGAGGAGTCTATAAGTCCGCTCTCATACAGTCTCGTGTAGAACTCGCCGCTGCGTCCGAAGATAATGTCAAGCAATATATCGTACTCCGCCTGCTTCTTTGCAAGCGCAAGTCCGCTCAGGGGAACTTCGTTGTCCTTTATTCCCACCGCAAACATTGGCATTGATACCTCGAGGTTCCTGCTGACGTATTCTTTATATATCTCCTTCGGCTCATCGGGGTATATTCTCTTTACCTCGGGCGCTCTTACGTATTTCAGCACCTTGTCGCATACGTCCGCTACCTTTTCCTTTTCGACGTCTCCGCATATACAGAGCGCCATGTTTTCGAGGTTATAGAAGGCGTCGTACGCATCGAAGAGGAGCTTTGGAGTAATGTGGGAAATCGTCTCGGTAGTGCCGGCGGTATCTATTCTTACGGTGTTGTTTACGTACAGTCCCGTGAGCATACCGAAATAAAGCTGCCAGCCGGGGTTGTCGTCGTACATTCTTATCTCCTGACCGATTATGCCCATTTCCTTATTGACCGTCTGCTCGGTGAAATACGGGTGCGTCACGAAGTCGAGCAGTATCTCGAGGGACTCGTAGACGTTTTCGGTTGCGGAGAAGAGGTAGCAGGTGCGGTCAAACGTGGTGTAGGCGTTTGCGTTTGCGCCGGTCTTTGCGTACCTTGCAAACGTGTCTGTGCCGTCCTCGTTCTCGAACATTTTGTGCTCAAGGAAGTGCGCTATGCCGTCCGGAAGCTCTATATTTCTGCCGTCGGATATGAATTTGTTGTCAATAGAGCCGAACTTCGTGCCGAGTATGGCATAGGAGGTAGTCATCTTTTTTGGTATGACGTACACCCTGAGACCGCTCTTGTGCCTTGCAAAATAATAGCGCTCGTCCAAAAAAGCATTTTCTTTAAGTTCAAAATTCATTTTTATTCATTCCTTTCAGCCGCGCGTTATTCGTCTTCTTCCGCCTTTGCGGTGCCGTTTATGAAGTATACAGTGTCGAGCGCGACCTTTTGAGCTGCGTTTACAACGTCCTCGGCGCTTACCTTTTCTATCGCTTCTATTATGTCGTAAGGCGTATAGTCGTTTCCGGCAATGATTCTTGAGAGATACCAGCGGCAGATGGCAAAGGCGCTGTCGTCAAGCTCCTTGTAGGCGTTTCTTATCGAGCGCTTTGCATCTGCGAGGTCTTCGTCGGTAAATTCTCCGTTCTTTACGGATTCGAGCTGGAGAAGTATGGCGTCGTACGCCTTCTGCTTGTTGCAGGACTCTATTCCGCTCGTTACGAACATTGCGCTTATATACATATCCGGAATCGAGCGGCAGTAGTAGCACAGGCTCATCGCCTCACGCACGTTCATAAAGAGCTTGCTCTGAGGAGAGCCGCCGAATATCTCGTTGAAGACCGTGAACGCTGCCGCGTCGTCGGAGTTTACGTTTATGCCGCCTATTCTGAAGCCCATTACCAGCTTGCCCTGTGCGACGGGCATCTCCTCGTCAAATTCGTTTATCTCCTCGGGGGTGCCGGAAAGTATTCCGTCTTTCGGGAATTCCGTCTTTCTCAAATCGGAATGAGGAACGTATTTTCTGACTGTCTCCGCCAGAGCCTCCTCGTCACATTCTCCGCTGAAGAATATCTCTATCGGAGCCGTTCTGACTATCTCCTGATACCTCATATAGACGTCGTGCGAAGTGGCTCTCTTTACGTCGGATACGTTTCCGAGCTCGGAAAGTCCGTATGGGCGAGACTTGAACATTATCTCGGTGCACTTTTCCTTTGCGTAAGACGCCTTGTTGTTTATCTTTGCGTTTATCGTGTTTATAAGGTCCGCCTTTTCGCTCTCGGTGTAGTCGCTTCTGAAAGCTCCCTCAACCGTTAGCGGATCGAAGAGTATGTCAAACAAAATATCTGCGACGTCCTCGAGAAGTCCCTTGCCGTCCGGGACGTACCTGTCCTTTATAAAATCCGCTCCGAAGCCGAATATAACGCTCTCGGCGCGCTTCGAGTATATCGGATACACGGATGAATCGTAAAGATATTCCAGCTTTTCCGAGATGAGCGCCATGTCGGGGTATTTCCTGCTGCCGCGCGAGAGCACCTTCGGCACGAGCGCCGTGGTGTGGGCGGTAGTCCTTTCGAGAGGCACGACAAAATTCACCGACATGAAATTTGTCTTGAATTTTTCAGACGGAATTATGCTGAGGTGAACTCCGTTAAAAAGCTCTATTCTTTTCATTATTTGCAATATTCCTTTCCGGGAGCTGCGTACAGATTCCAAACAAAATCTGCTCCATTTTAAAATCATATATATTATATTATAAAACCTCGATAAAGTAAAGATGTTTTTTGATTTTTTACCGATTTTTCCCTCAAAAAGGGCGTATTTTCAGCGTTTCTTCGCTATACGCCCGTTATCTCTACCCTGTGTTTTCCCTTTTTCAGCGGAACTCTTAAATCCGTCTCCTTCCCGTCGAGCAGTATTTGCTCTTCTTTTCCCTTTTTGCATATTATCTCGTATTCGGCGCATATATTATCAAACTTCAATACCGCCTCAAATCCGTCCGAGAGCATTTGAGGCACTTTAAAGGCGTTTTCCGTAAACAGGAGCGACGCCTTGTCTTTATCCGAGACGTCGGTTATCCTTACTCCGATAACGCACTCCAGAACCTCTCTCCACATCCAGCCTGCCGAGCCTGTGTACCAGCTCCAGCCTCCCCTGCCCTCAAAATCGGGGTTTGAATACACGTCGCCTGCCATAACATACGGCTCAAGCGCATACACTTTGGACTTTTCCCTGTCGGTACACCTGAGAGAGGGATTCAGCGCCAGGAGCGTCCCGACGCCCCATCTTCTGTATTTTTCGCCGTCTCTCCCGTCCCTGTCCGCAATATTCGCCGCCTCAAAGAGCGCCATGCTTCCCCACACTGCCGCATGGGTATACTGTCCGCCGTTTTCTCGGATGCCCTTGACGTACCCCTTGATATATCCGGGATCTCTCGGAGTTTTGTCAAACGGAGGCGTGAGAAGCTTGAATATTCCGCTTTGCTCATCAAAAAGCTCACGGTAAGACGCTTCGACCGATCTGAGGATACGGTCGGCTCCCCCAATGCCCGAAAGTGCGGCAAACGCCTGCGGAAGAAGGTCTATCTTACATTCGTCGCTTTTTCCCACTCCGATAGGCGTGCCGTCGTCGTACCATGCTCTTGCAAAGTATCCGCTGTCCCTGTCATATCCGTGCTCCGTTACGGCTTTTTCTAGCTTATCCGCCTTCTCCCGGTATATTTTCGCCTCGTCGTCGCTCATTCTGTCCCCTGCGGTATTTATAAAGCTTCTCGTGACAAGGCAGAGGAACATACTCAGCCACACGCTCTCGCCAATCAGCTTTTCGCCCGCTTTGTTCAGTCCGTCGCTCCAGTCGCCGCTTCCGAGCTTTGCAAGCCCCTTTTCGCCGAGCCTTGAATACGCCCGGTCAAGCACTCTTGCGCAGTGCATATAAAGGCTCTCCCGAACGTCGGACCTTGCCGTCCGTATATATTTTTCCGTCTCGCCGTCCGAGAGCTTCTCACCGGAAATATACCTCACTTTTATATCAAAAATATCCTTATCCCCCGTGTACCTTGCGTATTCGCACGCCGCATATACGAGCCAAATATAGTCGTCGCTGCACTCTGAGCGTATTCCTCTGTGAAAGGGCGATCCTTCTATTGTATCCGACTGCGTAGGCGGCGTTTCATGCCACCAGTGGAGCACATCGCCCTCGATAAACTGATGCGCCGCGGCACGTATTATATGCGCCTTTGCGGCGTCGGAATTTGCATACATGAGCATTACGCAGTCCTGGAGCTGATCGCGGAAGCCGTAAGCGCCGCCGGACTGATAGAATCCGCTTCTCGCCTTGAAGCGGCAAATGCCGTTCTGATACGCAAGATAGCGGTTGAACATGAGTGCGGTGGTGTAGAGAGGAACGTCCGACGGATCTGCTTTTATTTCAAAGCGCGGCAGAAATGACTCGGAATAGCTCCTTGCACTCTCGTAGAGGGCGCCTTCCGTATCTCTCAGCTTTTCGGTGACAAATATCTTTGCCTTTTCCGATGCGCTTCTGTAAGCTCCTATCGCCATGCGCACCTTTTTTCCGCCCTTTTCGCTCTTTATATCCGAAATCTTCAGCCTTCCCACGGCGCACAAGTCAAATACTCCCCCTTCTCCGACAAAATAGTCCGCCTTGTCGTGTACTATGCCGATAAAGCCCGTATACTCGGAAAAGTACTCCGAATAGCCGTTTGAAAACTCTATGCGGTCATCCGTTACTTTAAAGCAGCAGCGTCTGTTTTCATCCTCCCTTTCGCCCATTACCGGCTTTGCCGAAAAGATTATCTCATCGCCGCTGCCGCCGCTCTCTCCGTACATCCTGCCGAGAGACAGATCAATCACCTTCACCCCTGTTTTTTCCGGCATATATACCAGCATCTCGTACTCGTATCCGCTTACAACGCCAATATACCTCGCACATCCCGTTTCATAGTGCACTGCCTGGGAGCAGGCGGCAAGGTCGAAGTATTTTCCTTCAGAGTGCAGAAATACACGCTCGCCTTCCATGTCGGATATCGCATCGTTTCTGAAAGGCGTTATGCGGCGCAGAGCGGAGTTTGACATGAAGGTATACCCGAGGGAGTTATGCGTCAGAACGCAGGAAGCCGCACCGCCAGACAGCACGAAGCTGTACGGAGCGGACAGCTTTTCTCTCTTTATGACGGTGTATCCGCCGTCTTTGTCAAAGTACCCGCAGCCGCTCTTCAACTCGCAGTCGTACGGCACGGCTGCCTCGGTCGAGAAGTCGGGAGCTGTACGCACGTCGTATTTTTCGGCTTTGACAGGCATGCTTTGTCCGTCGTCTATCGTATCAAACACAGCCGACGAATATGCAAAGAGCGCACTGCCTCTGTCGGAAAGGAGCGACGGATTTACCGTAAATATTCCTCCGCCTCGCTTTTTCAAATATCCAAAAGCTCCGAGATTCTCCACCGTGCGCATGACGGCACTCTCGGAAGGTCTCGAATATATCTCTGTGTCCCGGCACAGAAATACTATATCAAAAAACACGTTCTTTTTCCTGAGCAATACGAAGGCTCTGACATACTTCTCCGCATTCTTCGCAAGACTTTCGGACTGAATGTCTACTACGATTATCGGAAGGTCGCCTGATATGCCCATCTCCCAGAGATTTTCCCTTCGGGAGGGATATCCGGTGATATTTTTATCAATACAGCGCGAAGGGTATATTATTTTTGACAGAATATCCGAGCAGACCTTCTCGGTAGCCTTTTGCGGAACGTATTTTCCCGTACCGACAGCCATAAGCGCTCCTATGCTCTCGGTCTTCTCGAGCGAGTCGGAAAAGCTCTCGCGTCTCGCTTCTTCTATCGAGCTTTTTGCCCTGTCGTAAGAAGCGGCGACGGATATGAGCAGCTCCGCAGAAAACTCTCCTCCTATCCGTTCCGCCCTCGTTCTGACGGCGCAGAGCGGAGATATGCAGGCTCCGGTTTCGCTCTTGTATTCCACGTCGAATATGCCCTCGTAGTCGCCGCTCCTCATAGGAGTGGAGAAAGCAGACTGCTTTCGCGTCACAAAATCAAACCTCTGCCCCTTGTCGAGAAGTCCGACGGCGAGGTAAAGGCTCTTTTCTCCCGACGTTCTCGGGCGGCGTGTGAATATGAGAGTCTCCGACGCCTCGTCGTATTCACTGCCGACAAACAGAGAGCTGAAGGCAGGGTGGCGAAGGTGGTCGGAGATATTGCCGAGAACAGGCTCAAAGCAGAAGCACACGTCCATGAAGGGCGAAGATCCGGCAGATGCGGCCTCGGCAGAAAACCTTGCGCGTATTACCGAGCGCTCGCTCATGACGGTATATGAGGACGACGCCTTGAAGGAGTCTGACTCCGCTATGTGCGATATAAGTCCTCCCGACGTTTCAAAAGAGTATTTTATCCCGTCGTTTTCGAGTGGAAGGAGGCTCGTCGAGTACGTTTTTCCGTCAATGGAGAAAAAGCAGAAGAAGCCGCTCTTTGCGTCAAAAACATCGTTTGCGGCGGCGTTGACGGCGTTTTTTCCCACCTTCATGGCGACGTATCCGTTATCGCTCGCAACAATGCTTGCCAAGCCGTCCGATACTGCGGCGCACCTCGAGCCGGAAAAGCCGACGCAGTCCGTAACCAGGCGTCCCGGACGCTCCCTTCTTTCGGGGCGCTCGACGGAATAGGCCGTGTTCTTCAGCTTTCGTACCACTGCATTTACCGGTATCTTTTCTTCGAGTATTTCGGATGCGCTCCGTATTTTCGCATCACGCATGAAGTATTTTCTGATATTTCCGTCAAGGCAGGCATTTGAGCAGGCTATCATGCTCATGCCTACATGGTGAGCCATATAGCTCTTTACGACGGCGCCCGACGAAGTGTCGGCACACCTCTCGGGAGTAAAATCTATTGCCTCATAAAATCCGAACTCTCCGACCGCTCCGCTCTTTGACAGCTTTGCGAGATTTGCAAGCGGCAGACGGACGCTGAGGCAGGTACACAGGAACGACGAATAGGGCGATATGACGAGATCCTTTTCAAGCCCTCTCTTAAAGCCGAGTCTCGGCACGCCGAACGCGCGGTAGCGGTAGTTCATGTCGCTGTCAAACGAGTAGTAGCCGCTCTCGGATATTCCCCAGACGTCGCCTGCCTTTTCCGTGAAAGCCGTGCGCTTTCTCTGGCAGTAAAACGCAAATCTCAGAGCCTCGTATGAGAGCGAGCCCTTCGGGTGAGGCATAAAGAGCGCAGGCATGAAATATTCAAACGCCGTTCCCGTCCACGATGCAAGTCCTACTCGGTCGCCGAGCTTTACGAGAGGTCTTGCAAGGCGTGAGAAGTGCTTTTTTGGCACTTTTCTGTATGCGAGGGCGATGTAGCTGAGAGTTCTCGCCTCGCTCATGAGCATATCGTAGCAATTATCGCTCATTACGGCCTTTTCGCCGTCAAAGCCTATGCCGAGCGAAAATAATTCTCTCGAACTGTTATACAGCTTCGCTATATCGGTCTCATCAAGCATTTTCTCTATTCTCGAGACGATGTCGAGCACGCCCGTGTTTTCAAAGGCGTATTCTTTTATGCCCTCTTTGAGTGCAATGAGGCAGGCGCAGAAGTTTCCGCTGTCGACGCTTGAGACGTATCGCGGCTCAAGAACCGAGAGATCGGTCGTAGAGTACCAGTTATACAGATGTCCGTTCCACTTATCCGCCCTCTCGAGAGATGAAAGCGTATCGCTTAGTCTTTTGCTCATTTCATCCGTGTCTATAAAGCCCATTTCCCTTGCGGAAAGAACACAGAGCAGATACAGCCCTATATTCGTAGGCGAAGTCCGGCGTGCGGGTATCTGCGTCGGGAAAAGCTGAAGGTTATCTATCGGAAGATAGTTATCATCCTCTGTGACGGTGCTCTCGAAGAAGCCCCACATATCCTTTGCGTACTGTTTCAGCTTCTCTCTTTCGGCAGCGCTTATATTTTGGCTCTTTGAGCGGTCAGACGAGCAGAGGTACGCCGCCGCCGGAAAGAAAAACCATGAGAGCCCGATCAGCTTCAGTGCTCCGTACGGGGAGAAGATAAACATAAGAACGCCGATAAAGGCACCGGCGAGATTTTTCTGAACGTAGTAAAGCAGTCCGTCGTCGGACGAAGCGTCGCTCTGAGCCGCAGTCACCCACTCGAGCATATTTTTATGAGATATCTTCATTCTCCAAAGGCTTCTTATAAGCGCGTCAAGCGTCACAAATGCATTTTTCGGGAGCATCGCAATGCCTATGATCATTCTCATGAAGCTCTGCCAAATACCGCTCGTAACTCCCTTTGAAAAATAGCGCCGCGCGGCGCACTGAAAGCCCAGTGTCCCTACAAGATCTGCAAAGTCGAATAGGAACGGCAGAAGCAAATACAGTATTGCTCCTACCGAGAGGGCAAGAGCCTTTTTGCCGTCAAAGAAGGACGAGGCGATGATGAGAGCAAATGAAAATACGGGCGATAACTCGCGGCGAAAATTATCAAACAGCTTGAATTTTGAAAGGGCTGAAATATTGTTATCCGTCTCTTTTCCCGATTTGTTTCTGAAAGAGCCGAACAGAAAGATGAGGTTTTGTACATCGCCTCTCACCCAGCGGTGGTGCCGCTTGAAATAGCTGAGGACGGTTTTCGGAAAGCCGTCGGTCACCTCAACGTCGCTCACCATAGCCGTGCGAAGGCGCGCGCCCTCGAGAATATCGTGGCTGAGGATCGTGTCGTCGGGAAATTCCGTCTCGGCGCAGTTTATCACCTCGTCAAACGCATATTTGTCAAATATGCCCTTGCCGCAGAAGACAGCCTCGCCGAATACCGACTGATACAGGTCGAACTGTGCCGAGGCGTAGACGTCTATACCGCCGCTTCCGCACATAACTCTTGAAAAGGGTGTTTTTAGCGATGCGGAAAGCTCGGGGGCAACTCTCGGCTGCATTATTCCGTAGCCCCTTGTTACTATGTGCCTCTCCTTATCTATAACCGGGCGGTTAAGAGGGTGAAGCATTATCCCGGCAAGGTCTTTTACACCGTCTATCGGAAGGTTCGTATCCGAATCGAGGGTTATGACGTACCTCACCGAGTCGCACAGAGAGCGCGGCATTGATGCGCTCTGCTCGATAAACGGATTTTCCTTGCCGCAAAGGAACCTGACAAGAGACGTCACCGCTCCCCTCTTGCGCTCATAGCACACAAATCCGCCCTGCGTCTTTGAATACGAGCGCTCCCTCATGAAAAGGAAGAAACGGCTGCCGTATTTGGCGTTCAGCGCCTCTATCCTTCCGACAGCCCCCTCAAGTATATCGGAATCCTTGCTCGTTGTCGCACCTGCGCTGTCGGAGTAGTCTCCGAGCACTCCGAAATATACGTTTTCCATGCAGTTGGAGAGGTATATCTTCTCAAGGCGCGAAAAAATTTCGTCGTCGCCCTTGCCGCCAAAGAGAAGCGTGGTTATCACGACGAGCACGCCGTCCGTGTCGGGAAGGCGCGAAATATCAAGGCGAGGAAGCGGCGGCACCTTTACAAAGGCGGAAAAAAGCCTGTCGGCTATCTGCTTTGACGCTTCCCATAACGGAAAGACGAGAAGCAGGGCAAACAGCGTAAAGCGGCAGAGAAATGCGCAGGCAAAGGCAGTTAACAGCGCAAGCAGCGAAAAATAAGCCGCCTTTATCAGCGCGCTTCTTTTGGG
This sequence comes from uncultured Clostridia bacterium, assembly GCA_905235695.1. GTDB lineage: Bacteria > Bacillota > Clostridia > Oscillospirales > CAG-382 > UMGS882. The sequence goes on from CAJOMW010000020.1 coordinate 10,818, forward strand.
GTATAGATAGTATCCTATATGCCGCTCGTCCGCCTCGCTTGCAAGTCTTGCCTTTTCGAGAAGGCCCTTTACGTAATCGGTCTCGCTTTTACCCTCCTTTTTAGACAGGAGGGATACCCTTGAGCGGTAGTAGTCCTTTGTCTCCCTTGTCATGTGCGGATAGTATCCGGAAGGATCGAGCCGCATATACTGCTCGGTCACGCTCTTTTCAAATCCGTTTTCAAACTGATGATTTGCCACGTATTTTACGGACACGACGCATTTTCCTATCGCCGAAGCGGCGCCTCCGAGGTTTTCCTCGTACGGGTGACCTATGATGTCGTCACAGACTGATGCGGTGAGGGATATGACAGCGCAGGTAAACAGCAGTTCAAAGCTGTAAAAATCGGAGTAGCCCGGTGCGTCCGCCTGAGCGGCGCTGCCTATAAAAGCATCGACCGTCTCCCGGTCAACCGCTTCGTCCGTCTTTCGCACGTATTCGAGAAATGCAAGGTAAAACCTCGGAAGACCGCCGCTCGTCCCCTGCACCCTTCCCAACCGTCCGGCAGACCGTATACACGTCAGTGCCTTGTCCTCGAGAACGTAGTAATTGTCGGCTATCCACTCAAAAGCCGCCGGCAGACTTCCGGCAGACTTTTCGAGCCGCCTTGCGGTTTTGTACGCAATAGTTATCCGTCCGAGATCGTTCTTCAAACGTGCCGCAAGAGCCTTCCCTTTTACATACCCTCTCTGGGGATACTTTTTCACCGCGCTCCTTGCCAAAGCCGCAAGATATTCGTATTTTTCGCTTTCCTCGCGCATCATCTTCATCCTTTCGGGGCGTCGCAAACATTTTTACATATTATTTGCAAAGCGCTTATGATGTATGCAGAAAAAATTTCCGCATTTTGGAGCGGACTTTGTAAACAATTATTATTTTTCAAAAAAAGTATTGACCTTGACGTAAAAATCTGTATAATATTGTTAGGCACAATATATTGACGTGCATACTTTTAAAATTACAAAATATGCCGTTAATAAACAATTTGGGTTTCCAAAAATAAACGTAAAGGAGATTTATCATGAAGAAGTACGTATGTATGGTATGCGGATATGTGTACGAAGGAAATGAACCGCCGAAGGAATGTCCCGTCTGCAAGGCGCCTGCCTCCAAGTTTTCGGAGCAGAGCGAAGAGATGACATGGGCGGCAGAGCACGTTGTGGGCGTTGCACAGGGCGCGCCGGAAGACATAATGAACGACCTTCGCTCAAACTATGAGGGCGAATGCAGAGAAGTGGGTATGTACCTTGCAATGGCAAGAGTTGCGTACAGAGAAGGCTACCCGGAAATAGGTCAGTACTGGGAAAAGGCGGCTTATGAAGAGGCTGATCATGCGTCAAGATTTGCTGAGCTTCTCGGAGAAGTTGTAACCGACAGCACAAAGAAAAATCTCGAAATGCGTGTTGAAGCCGAGAACGGCGCAACCGCCGGCAAGACCGACCTTGCTAAGCGTGCAAAGGCTCGACGCAATTCACGACACCGTTCACGAGATGGCAAGAGACGAAGCAAGACACGGAAAAGGCTTTGAAGGTCTTTTGAAGAGATATTTTGGTTAATCGTAGATACGAATAAATACGATTTAATACACTTCAAAAACCGCATAAAACAAGGCTTTTCGAGCTTAGGTCACGAAACACGATTATCTGGAAGCAGTTAATCGTGTTTTTTTGTATCTATGCGTATTTTTAATTTTGGTGGGCAAATGGTGGGCAAATCGAAAAATCCTATCAAAAAAATACCGCTTGCCCACCAAAATGCTCACAAACCGCATAAAATCGGGCTTTTCAGGGCATAAAAAAATTGTTTTGGTGGGCAAATGAAATTTTTTGATTACTTTGGTAAGGTTTTGCTGCTTCAAATGTTAGAATAATTATAATACAACTTTAAGGAGGCAAGTTTTATGCAAGGTAGTATCAGAAAAAGAGGTTCCACATGGTCATATCGTATTGAACTCAGCAGGGAAAACGGAAAGAGGAATCAAACTGAGCGTGGTGGGTTTAAAACTAAAAAAGAAGCTGAGAAAGCAATGAATGAGGCAATGTACCAATACAACAATACGGGGGAAATAATTGAAAACGAAAAAATATTATTTCCGGAATTGTACAAAGAATTTATAGAAACAGAAGCAAAAAGCACAAGAGCATATGCAACTCTAAAAAGATATGATTCTTTATACAGAAACCACTATGATAAAGCATTTTCAAAATATTATGCTTTTCAAATCACACCAACAATGATAAAAAAGTTTTTAACTGAAAAAGCGTCCAGCTATAGCGATGAATATGTAAAGGGACTATATAAAACGCTAAAGGTTATTATGGATTATGCCTACAAACAAAAATACACAAAAAAGCGTGTCTTTGATGAAGTTCCTGCCCCTCCCGATCCACGGCATATCAGCGATATTCGCAGTTATTCAAAAGAAGAACTAGATGCTATGGCAGAGAGATTAAAGGAAACCAATGTAAAAACATCGTTCTATATAGCGCTCAATACAGGACTTCGTGAAAGTGAAGTGTTCGGGTTAAGATGGTGTGATATAGATTTTGAGAAAAAGACAATTAAAGTAAATAAACAGCTTCTGTTCCAGGATAAAAAATGGTGTTTCTGTCCGCTTAAAACAATTAACGCATACAGAAGCGTAAATATTACCGACAGCTTTTGCAACTATCTTAAAAATTTGAAAGATGAGCAGGACGCCAGCAGAAAACTGTATGGTGACGGATATAAAAGGAATTTTGTAACTGACAGGCTTGAACGAAACAAAGAAAAGTTGCTTGAAATAAAAGATTTTGTAAATGTTAAGGTAAACGGTGAAATGCTTACAACAAACAGCATAAAATTCATGGCAAGAATATTTAAAAATGACTTGGGAATTGATTTCCGGTTTCATAACCTTCGTCATACTTATGCTACTATAAATGCCGAAAACGGCATAAGTCCACGATATGTGCAGGAAATGCTCGGTCACGCAAAGTTTGAATTTACATTGAAGTATTATACCCATGTTACAGACAAAATGAGTTCACTTGCCCGTAATGCGTTAGAATCCAATGTAACTTTTGCCGATTTTAATTAAAACTACATATCGTATTTATGCGGAGAGTTGAAATACACTCTCCTTTTTTATTGCCAAAATTTCAGAGAAAGGAAGTGAACAAAAATGATTTACAACAAATACGATGACCGTAATAACCAAAGCGGTTGCTGTGATCCGACCGCATACAACGCATTAAAAAAAATAAAAAAGGATGAACGCCGGGCGCTCATTCAAAAGATGAATGCCCTTGCCAATCAAAACGGTTATCATTATAAAGCTCCGTGAGATGGACATATAAACAGAATATAGACTATGCGGGAGGAGGTTTAGGATGTGTATGAATACTTTTACGGAGAAGAAGCGGAGCAATTTTCATTTTACAGAATACCTAAAGTGTTTTTTACAGACGATACTTTTTTGTCTTTATCCGCAGAAGCAAAGATACTTTACGGAATTCTTCTTGACCGGATGAGCTTATCCGTTAAAAACAACTGGCTGGACGATAAAAACAGAGTATATATCATTTACACCATTGAGGAGATAATGCGGTCACTTAACTGTGCGAATCAAAAGGCAATGAAAATTATATCAGAGCTTGAAAGCTTTGGTCTTGTAGAACGAAAACGTCAAGGTTTAGGAAAACCGAGTATCACCTATGTGAAGAATTTTATCCAGGGTTCAAAATCACACTTCAAGAATAATGAAAATCATTATTCAAGAGATGTGAAAATCATTAATCAAGAAGTGTTAAAATCACACACTAATAATACTGATAATAGTTATACTGATTTTAATAATACTGATAATAAATCATTCTCTTCTTTCCTGTCGGAAAGAGGAAACGAAAATGAACGGGAAATTTACCGTTCACTGATAAAAAAGAATATTGATTATGATATTCTGCTTGAAAGAAATTCCTGTGACATCGAAGAAATTGATGAAATGGTTGAGCTTATAGTCGATACTGTCTGTTCAAATAAACCATATATCCGTGTCGGAGGTGATAACAAACCGCAGTCAGTAGTTAAAAGCCAACTTCTTAAGCTGAATAGCGAACACATCGCTTTTTGTATTGATTGCTTAAAAGAAAACACAACCGATGTAAAAAACATCCGTCAATATCTTCTCACCACGTTATATAACGCACCTGTCACAATTTCAAATTATTACGGCTTGAAAGTACAACACGATATGGCATATGGGAGGTGATATAAATGCCAACTAAGAAAAAACAAGAAGCTATGTTAAATCAAGTCATAGAAATGAAGCTCACAGAACTGCACCCATTCAAAAATCATCCGTTTAAGGTTTTGGACGATGAACTTATGCAACAGACTATTGACAGTATAACACAGGTTGGTGTCCTCTGCCCCCTCGTTGTTCGTCCCGATCCCGGAGGAGGATATGAAATCATTTCGGGACACAGACGTTTGCGAGCAAGTGAGCTTGCAGGACTTAATACTGTTCCCGTAATTGTGAAGAATCTCACCGATGATGAAGCCGTTATCTTTATGGTGGACAGCAATTTACAGCGAGAAAACATATTGCCGAGCGAGAAAGCAAAGGCATATAAAATGAAAATGGAAGCCTTGAAACATCAAGGAAAAAGTAAAGATTTAACTTTCCGCCAAAATGGCGGAAAGTCGTGGACAGTCGAAAAGCTATCACAAGATACGGGCGATAGTGTAAGAAATGTTGAAAGATATATTCATCTTGCCAACCTTGAACCTGCCCTTTTGGAAAAGGTTGATAATAAAGAAATTTCATTCACCCCTGCCGTTGAGCTTGCGAGCCTTTCGCAAGAGGAACAGCAGGGCTTTTTAGATGCAATGGATTATTCGCAAAATACGCCGTCACTTTCTCAGGCACAGAAAATTAAGTCAAAGCGGACAATGCACGGTTGAGGCAATGCGGGAGATTATGTCGGAGGAAAAGAAAGGCGAGCTTGATAAAATCATAATTTCAAATGATGAATTAAAAAAATACTTTCCTCGTTCATTTTCGCCAAAGCAAATGAGAGATACCATTTTCAAATTGCTTGAAAATTGGATGAAAGCGAGGAAACAAAAAAAGGAGATAGAGAAATGAGCAATCAATTATGCCCCAAATGTCAAACAGGTTTAGAGAGCTATCAGCTTGATCCGAGAAGCGAAGCGTGTCCGTATTTAGCTTGCCATACAGGAGAAAGCTGTTCCTTTTTCAAGCCGCTAAAAGAAGAAAGCGAGAGTGATACAGATGAGGGAGTTTGAAGTAACCGTAACGGAAACCCTGCAACGAACCGTAACTGTCGAAGCGGATTCAAAAGACGATGCCTTGCAAATGGTTGAAGATATGTACCGAGATTCCGAAATCATTTTAGACAGCGAAGATTATGCCGGAGTTGAGTACAGCTCAAACGAAGGAAAGGAAATTGAAAAAGAAAACACAATGGAAGTCCTGCTTGTTAAGCCCGGTCAGTATGCAGAAATGACCGAGATAAAAGCAGGACTTTCTTCTATGCAGGAAATTGTCGGAGGAGATATTCAGGCAGCATATTTTTTCTCTGAGCCTGTTGCCTTAATTTGTAACGAGGAGGGCAAATTCAATGGTATGAGATTGAACAGAGCCGTAAAAGACGAAAACGGAAATATGCTTGATATTATTGCCGGAACCTTCTTTATATGCGGACTTGGAGAAGAAGATTTTACATCCTTACAGCCGGAATATCGTGAAAAGTTTGAAAAGATGTTCAAAAATCCCGAAGCATTTTTGAAAATGGGCAAAGGCTTTATGGCAATTCCGATTGAACCCGAAAAAGCAAATCACCCAAAGGAAAAACCAACAAAAACACACGGACAGGAGCTTTAAAATGAAATTAAAATTTTTAAGTTATAGGTATATTCCACCTTAGCGGATATGTACACAGTTTAATCAAATCAAATTAAAGATAATATGGAGGTATTTCAAAATGAAGCTTAAAGAAAATCTTAAATCAATTCTTTCATCGGTGCTTGCCTTGACTTTGCTTTTGAGTGCAATGCAGATTACCACAACCTATGCGGCACAGTCTAATGAATATGTCGATCCCGCCGATGTATGGATGAGCGCTAACGGCAGAACAAACGAGTTTGATATGAACGCAACCGTAACCTATGAAACAGGTTATTGTACGGTGTGTAACAGGGATACCCTTGGTATGACCTATCGTGTTCCCGAATACACAAAATCAGGCGAAACAGCGTTAAATCGTGGCGTAAGATATTCAGACGGAACTTGCATTGACGGAGTATCCAAAGGTAATCTTGACAGCGGATTGCCCGGACAGGACGCATATTTCACTTCGTACCATTGGACAAAATCTGTTTGCCAGACCTGCGGCACGATAAACAGTGTTGATGGTCCCGGCGATTACGATTTTAACAAGAATGTATATTGCCTAAATCCATGCGACTACAATTTCTTTTTGGATTTTGATGCTACGACTTACGAACCGTATAACGAGCAGTATCATAATGCTGTTTTAAAAGCCGGAAAGTATTGTCAGTTTTGCAAGGGTACAAAGGAGCGTGGAACAAACAAGCGTGAAGCACACAATTTTACAGAAGTTGTTGACGCACAGCTTGGAAATAACCGTTTCTATATTCACGAACATTGTGATGACTGCGGTTACGAAACAAGCGAATATGTAACAGCAAAATCTGTTGTTTCTTCCTATTACGGAAATGTTGACGGCGAAGCACATACTCTGACTGTATCGGATTTATCCGACAGTGGCGTTAAAACATCTATCAGATACGGAACGAGCGCTGATAGTTGTACTTTGACTTCCGCACCGAATTATACACAAGCCGGATATAACACAGTGTATTACAAAATCACTTATTCCTACGATGGCGAGAGTATGACGGAAAACGGTGTAAGCTATGTATGGCTGCTTGACGAGCCTGAAACAAATATCACAATCCTTATTCCCGATTTAGAGACAAAGAATGATACGCACGAACACGATTACAGATATATCGAAACCGTACCGCCTACTTGCGATACTTTGGGATATGAGAGATGGCAGTGTGCAGAGTGGAGTGCGGCGGTTTGGAAAAGAAGAATTATGTTCCGCTGACAGGACATAATTACGAAACTGTTTCAATCAGAGAAGCGACCTGCACACAGGGCGGTTTGACACTCCATCTTTGTAAATCCTGCGGTGATTTCTATACGGAAACCACACCGATAGGTTCGCACCACTATCATACAAAGAATGTAAATCCCAATTGTCAGAGCGTAGGATATACAGAACATAAATGTGAGGTTTGCGGTGACACATATATTACCGATATTCAGCCGCTTGTTTCACACGCCTTTGACACGCCTTTGAACGTATTACAAAAGCCCCGACTTGCACGGATAAAGGTTATACAACTTCCACTTGTGCGGTTTGTGGTTTGACCTATGTATCTGATTATACCGATGCAATGGGACACGATTGGGACGAAGGGCATACCGTTACCAATTCGACCTGCGAGGGCGAGGGCGTAATCGAATACCATTGTAAAAATTGTGACGAAAAGATGATAAAATCGACCTCTGCAAACGGTCACAGACCGGGCGTAGCTGCAACCTGTACCGAACCGCAAATTTGTGAGGACTGCGGAACTATCTTACAACTCCCGATACCTACGAAAGCAGAGTGATTGCCCCGACTTGTACGGCTATGGGCTATACAATTTTCAATTGTAAGGACTGCGATGATACCTATACGGGCGATTACACAGATAAAGCTCCTCATCACTATTATAAGACTGTAACACAGCCCACTTGCACATCAAGCGGATATACGACATACACTTGTGCAAATTGTGATGACGAATATGTATCTGACTATACCGACAAAACACCGCATAAATTTAAGGCAGTTGTAACCGAACCTACTTGTACAGAGTTTGGTTTTGCCACTTATACCTGCGAAGATTGCGGAGAAAGTTATGTATCTGATTACACCGATAAAACACCCCATAATTACAATAAGCAGGTTGTAGCTCCTACCTGTACTGAACACGGTTATACGGTATATACTTGCCCCGACTGCGGTAATGAATATATCGGTGACATTACAGACTGCGAACAGCACAGTTATAAGGAAACGGTGATCCCACCGACTTGTACTGAAATGGGTTATTCTGTTTTCACTTGCGAAAGCTGCGGGCTGCGGAGATGAATACAAGGGTAATTATACAGACAAGCTTCCGCATAGCTATAAGGCAGTAATAACAAATCCGACTTGCACGGAATTTGGTTTTACGACATATACTTGTGAAAAATGCGGAGACAGTTATGTTTCAGATTACACGGACAAGCTCGAACACGATTATACGGTAGCGGTAACAGAGCCTACTTGCACAGAGTTCGGTTTCAGCACATATACTTGTAAAAACTGCGGACACTCATATATTGCTGACTATACCGATAAAGTTCCTCAT
>CAJOMW010000021.1 GCA_905235695.1 uncultured Clostridia bacterium
AATGAAGGTAAAATAGGTAAATTATGAGAACATATAACTTATATTTAATCATAAAATAATGAGTAAAGGATATAGAATATGGCAATAAAGTGTGCGTTTGTCTCTCTCGGTTGTCCGAAAAACCAGATAGACAGCGAAATAATGCTTGCAAAGCTCGCTGAGAGCGGAATAGAGATCGTTGAAGAAGACATATATGCGGACGTGGTAGTCATAAACACCTGTGCGTTTATAGAAAGTGCAAAAAAAGAGGCAATAGAAACGATACTCGACGTAGACTGGCTGAGAAAGAACAGAAATCTCAAGGGAATAGTCGTGTGCGGATGTCTCGTGCAGAGGTACAAGGATGAGCTGTTCAAGGAGCTGCCGGAGGTCGATGCGGCAATAGGCGTAGGAAATCTCGACAACATCGTTGAAGCGGTAAAGTCCGCATACGAGAACGGCGGAAAGAAAGATGCTCCTAAATACTGCTGTGTCACCGACGCCGCTTCTCAAAAGCTCGGCGGAGACAGAGTCGTTACCACTCCCGAGTATTCGGTATATCTGAAAATATCGGAGGGCTGTGACAAGCACTGCACATACTGCGTCATTCCGTCTATACGAGGGCCGTTCAGAAGCCGTCCTATAGAGGATATAGTCGCGGAAGCAAAGGAAATGGCGGATCTTGGCGCAAGAGAGCTCATAATCGTGTCGCAGGACACCGTGAGCTACGGCAAAGACCTTTACGGCAAGCCCTCTCTCGAGATTCTTCTCCGCAAGCTGTGCAAGATAGAAAAGCTGAAGTGGATAAGGCTCCTCTACTGTTACCCGGAGGACATAACCGAGTCGCTTGCAAAGACCATTGCCGAAGAAAACAAGATAGTAAAATACATAGACATGCCGATTCAGCATGCGTCCGACAGGATACTGAAGCTCATGAACCGCAAGGGCGACTCCGCAATGATACGGGAAAAGATAAAGCTCCTGCGGGACACAATACCCGGTCTTACCCTTCGCTCTACCGTAATAGTAGGCTTTCCCACCGAGACAAAGGAGGACTTTGCCGTTCTCGCCGAATTTTTAAAGGAAGTAAAATTCGAGAGGCTCGGCGTGTTTGCGTTCTCGTGCGAGGAAGGCACGCCTGCAGCAAAGATGACCGAAGGCATAGTTTCGGAAAAGACAAAGCAGAAGAGACTCGATACGCTTATGCAGAACCAGTACGTCATACACGAGGCAAACAACAGAAAGATGATAGGCAAAGTCGTCGAGGTGCTGTGCGAAGGCTATGACAGGCCGTCCGGCGTATATTACGGAAGAAGTGCGGCTGATGCGCCCGATATAGACGGCAAGGTATATATCCGCTCGGCGAGAAAAATAGCCGAGGGTGAGTTTGTCAATGTTAAAATAGCCGAGGTAATAGATTACGACCTGCTCGGCGACACGATAATATAAGGAGCCCGGTTTAATGAAAGATAAGCTTCCTTCAAAGAAGATTTACAAGGATCTTCCGAACCTGCTGACAATAATACGGATACTTCTCGTTCCGGTATTTATAATAGTTCTGTGGCTTCCGATGATGACCGGAGGATATATAGACGAATTCGCTGTGAGAATTATCTGCGCCTGTATTTTCGCCGTTGCGGCGCTTACGGATTTTATCGACGGCAGATATGCGAGAAAGCACGGACTTGTCACAAATTTCGGGAAGTTTATGGATCCGCTCGCCGACAAGTTTCTCATTATCGGCGCTCTGCTTGCGGCAGTGCCCGTGTTCGAGGAATTTTCACTTGCAATAGTTATCTCGCTTATAATAATAATTTTCAGAGAGCTTGCGGTAACGTCGATGCGCCTGGTCGCAAAGAACACCGACAACATCGTGATTGCCGCCGCAATGCCCGGCAAGATAAAGACCTTCTCTCAGTGCATATTCGTACTTCTTCTGCTTCTGGAGGATTACGTCTTCGCCTTCTCGGAGTTCTTTGTCACATACAGACCGCTGACGTGGATATGTATGGCGGTAATGGTGTTCTTCACGATTTATTCGGGACTTCAGTACTTCGCCGCATATAAAAAATATATAGTTGATCGATGACCGGAGGTATACGGTTTGTTTAAGAATATAAGATACGATATCAAAGCCATAAAAGAGAGAGACCCTGCCGCAAGGAACGGTTTTGAGGTGTTCTTTCTGTATACGGGATTTCACGCCGTTCTCTACCACAGAGCCGCAAACTTTTTCTACCGTCACGGTATGAAGTTTATAGCGAGGTGGATATCACAGCACTGCCGCTTTAAGACGGGAATAGAGATACACCCTGCCGCAAAGATAGGCCGCGGACTTCTCATAGACCACGGAACCGGCGTTGTAATAGGCGAGACCGCCGAGGTCGGCGACAACTGCACCATCTATCAGGGCGTGACGCTCGGAGGAACGGGAAAAGACGTAGGAAAGCGTCACCCGACGATAGGAAACAACGTAATGGTCGGTTCAGGCGCAAAGGTGCTCGGGCCGTTCAAGGTCGGAGACAATGCAAAGATAGCGGCCGGAGCCGTAGTACTGACGGAGGTTCCCGAGGGAGCGACGGCTGTGGGTGTTCCGGCAAGGATAATCTTTACCGGAGACCGTGCAAAGGACAAGTGCGACGGAAACGACCTCGATCAGATACATATCCCCGACCCCGTCTCTACGGAGATGTGCCGACTGCGCTATCAGATGGATCAGCTTGAAAAAAGGCTGGCGGCGCTTGAAGGCGGAGACGCTCAACACGCAGACAAGCAATAACTTTTCCTGAAAGGAACGTTCAAATCATGCAATTATATAATTCACTCACAAGGACAAAAGACGAATTCGTGACGCACGAGCCGGGCAAGGTATCCATGTATACCTGCGGACCTACGGTGTATCACTACGCACATATCGGAAACCTTCGCTCGTATATAATGGAGGACGTGCTCGAAAAGTATCTGAGATACACGGGATACGACGTAAAGCGCGTTATGAACATAACAGACGTGGGACACCTCTCGAGCGATGCGGACACGGGTGAGGACAAAATGCTCAAAGGCGCCCGCCGCGAGCACAAGACCGTCATGGAGATTGCAAAGTTCTACACCGACGCTTTCTTTGAGGACTGCAAAAAGCTCAACATAAAGACGCCCGACGTCGTTGAGCCGGCAACAAGCTGTATAGATGAATTTATAAAGGTCATATCCTCGCTTATAGAAAAAGGCTACGCTTATGAAGCCGGAGGGAACATTTACTTTGACACCTCAAAGCTGAAGCAGTACTACGTCTTCAACAACTTTGAAGAAGAGGACCTTCAGGACGGCGTGCGCGAGGGCGTCGAAAAGGACGACAACAAGCGCAACAAGGCGGATTTTGTGCTCTGGTTTACAAAGTCAAAGTTTGAAGATCAGGAGCTGAAATGGGAATCCCCGTGGGGACTCGGCTATCCCGGCTGGCACATTGAGTGCTCGTGCATATCCATGAAGCATCTCGGAGAGTATCTCGACCTGCACTGCGGCGGAATAGACAACGCATTTCCCCACCACACAAATGAGATAGCTCAGAGCGAGGCGTACGTCGGTCATGCGTGGTGCAAGCACTGGTTCCACGTACTGCACCTCAACACAAACGACGGCAAGATGAGCAAGTCCAAAGGCGAGTTCTTAACCGTATCTCTTCTCGAAGAAAAGGGGTACGATCCGCTCGTATACCGCTATTTCTGCCTGCTCTCCCACTACCGCAAGTCGCTCGTTTTCAGCTATGAGAACCTCGACAACGCAAAGGCGGCGTACGAAAAGCTCATAAGCCGCATCTCTTCGCTTGAAAAGGACGGCGAAGCAGACGAGGAAGCTTTTGAAAAGCTGAAGGCGTCATTCTGCGAGGCTATGGACAACGACCTCAACACGTCGCTTGCCATAACCGCCGTACACAACGTCCTCAAGGCGGACGTCAACGATTCAACGAAGCTCGCTCTCATTGCCGACTTTGACCGAGTTCTCTCGCTCGACCTGATAAATCACGCCGAGAAGAAAAAGAACGAGAACCCCGCTTCAGACGAAGATCCGGAGCTTGTCGCAAAGATAAACGACGCCATTGCCAAGAGAGCGGCGGCAAAGAAGGAAAAAAACTATGCCGAGGCTGACAGAATAAGAGATGAGCTGAAGGCAATGGGCATAGCTCTTGAAGATACTCCGCAGGGCGTAAAATGGAAAAAGATATAATAAACGGTGCTTTGCCGCTTGAAAAGGCGCAGAGTGCCAAGAGTCTAAGCGTACTGTCGCTTGCGTATATGGGCGACGCGGTGCTTGAGATACTCTCAAGGGAGTACGTTATATCGAGAAGCGGAAAGGTAAAGCCGGGTGAGCTTGTATACGAGACTAAGAAGTTTATCACCTGTGAGGCGCAGAGCGATGCCGTCGAGCGGATAGCGGATATTCTCAACGATGATGAGCAGGATATTTTCCGCCGCGGACGAAACGCCAAAACTCACTTTACCCCGAAGCACGGAGACGTCATACAGTACCGCAGGGCAACGGGATTTGAAGCGCTTATGGGATATTTATATCTATCCGGGAACATTTCCCGCATGAAAGAGCTTTTTACGGCGGCATACGAAATAAAGGACGCAAGGGAGACACCTACCGAATAATGGACAGGCTTTTTGAGCTATTCAAAAGAATAGAAACAAAAAAAGAGAGCAGCGAGCCGATAAACTATATAATCGCAGGGCTCGGAAACTACGGCGCAAAATACGTATACACCCGCCACAATGCGGGTTTTCTTGCTATGTCATATATCTCTCAGAAGTTGGGAAAAGAAATTTCAAAATCAAAGTTCAAGGCTCTTGTGACCGAGTGTGAGATAGGCGGAAAGAGGGCGCTCCTCATGCTTCCGCAGACGCTCATGAACAACTCCGGCGTTGCGATAAAAGAGGCTATGGACTACTACAATATCCCGATCGAAAACGTGCTGGTTATTTTTGACGACATCTCCCTCCCCGTCGGAAAGATGCGCATAAGGCGAAGCGGCTCAGCCGGAGGTCACAACGGCATTAAGTCGATTATAGAACATACGGGAAGCGAAAACTTTCCGAGAATAAAGATAGGTGTCGGAGAAAAGCCACATCCTGAAATGGATCTCGTGGACTGGGTTCTCTCTCGCTTTACGGAGGACGAGCAGAAGGTGCTGTTCGACAAATTTGAAGACGTTTACCGCTCATCCGTGCTCATCGCCGAGGGAAAAACGGAGGAAGCGATGAACAAATACAACGGTTAGAAGTCAAAATGAATTTTTTTCCGCTTTTGCGACAATAATTACTTGTAAGTTATAAAATCATCTCTGAATGTTCTCGAAAGGGCGTTTAAATGGCTGATATACGCATGACTAAGAAGTTTTTCAAGGAAAACGCAAGAAAAAAGCTGTATTCAAACTGGATAACCCATATTGCCGCCTTCTTCACCGTTGGAATATGCACAGTCGGGCTGTATGCGGTTTGCGAGTCGTTTCTCATGCTCTTTTCGGAGTTTGCAAGCGACGAATTATTAGATTTTCAATATGTTTTTTATGTTGCCTTCACTGTTCTGATGTCGATACCGCTGCTCTATGGGATTTGCGTTTTTGAATACAATTCATTAAATTCGGACAAGCCGAGCATTGCCGATATTTTTTATGCATTCAGCTCGCTGCACCGTTTCAGAAGGAGCTATCTCCTGTTCTATTCCCTGCTTTGGAGAGCCGCTCTTACGTTTATTGTACCTGCGCTCATCTCATATCAGATATACCTTTACAAAGGCGGCTTTTCATCCGTTCTCGAAAACCTCATCGGCGCCTTTTCGCCGGTTTCCTATTACACCGCAATCGCTTTCAACGCCGTCATATACGTTATATGCGCCGCATTCTTTGCAAGGTACTTTGCGGCTGTGTATATAATAATCGACCGTGAGGATACGCCTATATCTCACTGCTATCTCTTTGCAAGAGTGTGCATGTACGGCTGCGGACGCTATTTTTCGGCAATGCTCATATCATTCCTGCCGCTCCTTGTAGTCTCCGTACTGACGTTCGGCGTGCTGTTCATAATATATACGCTCCCCGTCATGCTCCTCTCGCTCTTCGGGCTTGCCTCTTACGTTTACAAGAAGGAGCTTACCGAGCAGAAGATAAGCAGCTCGCTTATAAGCGGAGCGGCTTCTGACGACGTTATTTACTGAAAACCATATATCCACATAAGAAAGAAGGACTTCAAATGAAAGAAAAGTACTATTTGACAACCGCCATACCCTACACCTCGAGTAAGCCGCATATCGGCAACACCTACGAGATGATACTCACTGACTGCATAGCGCGCTACAAGAGAATGTGCGGCTATGACGTATTTATGCTGACGGGTACGGACGAGCACGGTCAGAAGATAGAAAACGCCGCCAAGGAAGCCGGCATATCGCCGCAGGAGTATGTTGACAACATAACTGCCGAGCTCAAGGGTATATGGAAGAAGATGAACATAAGCTACGACAAGTTTATCCGCACGACAGACGATTACCACGTTAAGGCTGTGCAGAGGATATTCAAGAAGCTGTACGATCAGGGCGACATATACAAGGGCGAATACGAGGGCTGGTACTGTACACCCTGTGAGTCCTTCTGGACCGAGACGCAGGCGGCCGGAGGCAAATGCCCCGACTGCGGAAGAGAGGTCACAAGGGCTAAGGAGTCCGCATACTTTCTGAAGCTCTCAAATTATCAAAAGAGGCTCGAAGAGTACATCGACTCTCACCCCGATTTCATCACTCCCGAGGCGCGCAAAAAAGAAATGATAAACAACTTTATAAAGCCCGGCGTGCAGGATCTCTGCGTGTCGAGAAGCACGTTCACCTGGGGAGTACCGGTGGAATTTGATCCCGGTCACGTCATATATGTTTGGATAGACGCGCTCTCAAACTACATCACCGCTCTCGGCTATTCAGTTGACGAAAAGGGCGAGCTTTATCAGAAATACTGGCCTGCCGACCTTCAGATAATCGGCAAGGATATTCTCAGATTCCACACGATTTACTGGCCGTGCATACTCATGGCTCTCGGCGAGCCGCTCCCAAAGAAGATACTCGGTCACCCGTGGCTGCTCTCAGGCATGGACAAGATGTCAAAATCCCGCGGAAACGTAATGTACGCCGACTATCTTGCAGACCTTTTCGGAACCGATGCGGTAAGATATTACGTGCTTGCGGAAATGCCGTTTCTAAGCGACGGAAGCATAACCTACGAGATGCTCGTAAACAAGATAAATTCAGACCTTGTAAACACTCTCGGCAACCTCGTAAACAGAACGGTTGCTATGGTAAACAAGTACTTTGACGGAGTAATTCCCACCCCCGGCGAAAAGGATGATTTGGATGACGACCTCATAAGCGTTATCGAGGGCGGATTTGAAAAGACGACGGCAAAGCTTGAGGAGCTTCACATTGCGGAGGCGACCGACGAAATAATGACGGTTCTTCGCAGACTGAACAAGTATATAGACGAAACAATGCCCTGGGCGCTGGCAAAGGACGAGGAAAAGAGAGCTCGCCTCGGCACGGTGCTGTACAACCTCATAGAAGGCATAAGGATATGCGCTAACATTCTCTATCCGTTCATACCCGAGTCGGCGGAAAAGATAATGGAACAGATATGCAGTCCGGACAACGCCGAAAAGCTCACTGTCGGAGAATGGAAGGACGGCGCTGTATTCGGAAAGAAATACCCCGACGGCTTCAAGGTAAATCCGTCGCCCACTCCCCTCTTTATGAGAATAGACGAAAAAGAGCTGAACGCACGCCTGGAGGCTGACAGGCTCGCAGCCGAAAAAGCCGAAAAGAAGGATGGCGGCGCAAAGTCCGAGGAAAAGGCGGAAGAGGGCTCTGAAATAGCGATAGAAGACTTCATGAAGGTAAAGCTTATATGTGCGGAAGTCCTCGAGTGCGAGCCGGTGCCGAAGTCCGACAAGCTCCTTAAGTTAATACTCAACGACGGATCCGGCAAGCGCCAGATAGTTTCCGGCATTTCTCAGTACTACAAGCCGGAAGACCTCATCGGCAAAAAAATAATTCTCGTATCTAATCTCAAGCCGGCAAAGCTGCGCGGAGTTGAGAGCAACGGTATGCTTCTCGCCGCAAACTCCGAGAGCGGTGTTACGGTGGCGTTCCTTGACGACGGAATAAAGCCGGGAACGATAATAAGATGAATTTTATATATCGGAGGCAATATGATTTATACCGATTTGACAAAAAAGGCGCTTAAAATTTCGTTTGAAGCTCACAAAAATCAAGTTGATAAGAGCGGTATTCCCTATGTCTATCATCCTTTTCACATTGCAGAGCAAATGAAGGATGAAGATACGACAATAGTTGCACTTTTGCACGATGTTGTTGAAGATGCAGGCATAACTCTCGAACAGCTACGATCTATCGGATTTTCCGATGCGGTTATAGAAGCAATAGCGCTGATGACGCACGACAAATCGGTTCCGTACATGGACTATGTGCGAAATATTGCGAAAAACGATATAGCTCGTGCAGTTAAACTCGAAGATTTGCGGCACAACAGCGATCTCTCAAGGCTTGACAAGGTTACGGAAAAGGATGTTGCGCGCGCAGAAAAGTACAAAGAGGCAATAGACATATTGTCCGGGATAAAATAGGTCATGGAAATAACAAAGATCGTCATAACCGGCGGACCGTGTGCCGGAAAAACCAAGGCGGTAAAGCTCGTAAAGGAGCATTTTGAAGCCCTCGGACTTACCGTGCTTGCAATCCCTGAAACCGCAACCGAGCTTATACTCGGCGGTGTAACGAATGAGTTTGTCGGCTCTGCTGAAAATTTTCAAACGTGCATACTTGGTCTGCAGCTTGAAAAAGAGCGGATATTTGAAAAAGCGGCGCGCATGACGGGAAGAGACAAAGCTCTGATAATCTGCGACAGAGGAACGGCCGACAACAGTGCGTACCTATCGGATAAGGAATATAAGGCTCTTGCAAACAGAGCGGGCTTTTCCGAGTTTGACTTGAGAGAGCGATATGATGCGGTATTTCACCTTGAAACTGCGGCAAAGAGTGAATGTGACATATATGACCTTACCTCAAACTCTGCCAGAAGCGAGTCGGCGGCGGAAGCCGCAGAGCTTGACGACAGGCTGATAAGCGCTTATGTCGGGCATCCCCATTTCAGGATAATCAGGAGCGAGCCAGATTTTCAAACCAAGATGACACATCTTATCTCTGAAATATCCTCATTTTTGGGAATACCCGAGCCGATAGAGACCGAGCGCAAGTACCTGATAGAATATCCGAACTTATCCCTCCTTGAAGGTCACCCGTTCTGCAGAGGCGTCGACATGGTTCAGACGTATCTCAAAGCGGACAGCGGTATGAGCGAAAGAGTGCGTAAGCGCTATTGCGGAGAAAGTACGGTATACATACACACGGCTAAGAAAAGGCTGTCGGATATGAGCTGTTACGAATACGAAAGCCGCATAAGCGAGAAAGAGTATTTGTCCCTTCTCGAAAGAGCGGACGAAAACAGAGCGCCAATCCGAAAAAAGAGATACTGCCTTGTATACGACAAGCAGTATTTTGAGATAGACGTATACCCGTTCTGGAACGACAGGGCAATTATGGAAATCGAGCTTTCAGGCGAGAATGACTCGGTAAATTTTCCAGACTTTATAAAGATAATAAAAGAAGTTACGTACGACAAAGAGTACAAAAACGCTTCTCTTGCAAAAAAGGTAAAAGCAAATGAAAATGTTTGACTCCCACGCCCACTACGACGACGCAAAATTCAGCGGCAGAGCCGACGAAATACTGTGCGAGGTGCACGGGAACGGCGTAGAAAAGATAACGAATATCGGGTGCAGTCTCGCTTCGAGCAGAGCTTCGCTCTCTCTTGCGGCAAAGTATGATTTTATATATGCCGCGGTAGGTGTTCATCCGTCGGACGCTGTGAGCGACATGAAAAACGAAGACTGGCTCGAGCAGGTCGAGGCGATGTATCACTCGTCCCCGAAAGCCGTTGCGATAGGCGAGATAGGACTTGACTACCACTACGGAAAAGACGATATCGCCGAGCAGAAGATATGCTTCAGGCTTCAGTTAGAGCTTGCGAGACGGCTGGGTGCGCCCGTAGTCATCCACGACAGAGAGGCACACGAGGACACCCTCGAAATACTTTACGATTTTCCCGAAGTCACTGCCGTTCTGCACAGCTTTTCGGGAAGCTATGAGATGGCGCGCGAGATAATAAAGCGCGGTCACTATATCTCGGTAAACGGAGTTCTTACCTTCAGCAACGCAAAAAAGACAGCCGATATACTCGAACGGCTCGACTCTATTGCGCCGTATGCAAGAGAGCGGCTTCTCATGGAGACCGACTGCCCGTATCTTACGCCAACTCCCCACCGCGGCGAGCTCAACCGCTCGGACTACATGGTGTTCACGGCAGAAAGAGCCGGAAGCCTGTTCGGCATATCCGGCGAGGAGTTTGCCCGTCTTACGTACGAGAACGCCTGCCGTTTCTACGGAATAGAACAATGAAAAGGTGATGATATGTCAAAGACCGTACTGATAACCGGATCGTCGCGCGGAATCGGCGCGGCAATCGCCGAAAAATTCGCAAGGGGCGGATACAACGTTATCATAAATTATCTGAGCAGTCAAAGCAAAGCCGAAGAGCTTCTGGAGAGGCTGACGGCTAAGACCGGTTCAAAAATAATTGCGGTAAAAGCGGACGTCTCTGACGAAAACGACGTACAAAAGCTCTTTATGGCGGCATATAACGCTTTCGGCGGCGTTGACGTGCTGATAAACAATGCGGCGGTATCGGACATAAAGATGCTTGGCGACTTTTCCAAAGCAGAGTGGGACAGGACGTTCGATATCAATGTAGGATCGGCGTTTCTCTGTTCAAAAGCGGCAATGCATCACATGGTAAATCAAAAATTCGGACGGATAATAAACATATCCTCGATGTGGGGCATCCTCGGCGCATCGTGCGAAGTCCCCTACTCCGCTTCAAAAGCGGCGATGATAGGCTTCACAAAGGCGCTTGCAAAAGAGCTTGCGCCGTCCGGCATAACCGTAAACTGCATCGCCCCGGGAATAATCGACACCGATATGAACGCTCATCTGTCACCCTCGGAGATCTCGGACTTTGTATCCGACGTGCCTGTATCCCGTCTCGGAACGCCTTCTGAGATAGCGCACGCCGCCTATTTTCTCGCAGGCGACGAGAGCTCTTATATAACCGGGCAGGTGCTGTCCGTAGACGGCGGAATGACCTGAAAAATTGCACAATTTAAAGGGGCTCGTCAGCGAAAAAAATTATAGTTTTTGCAATAAATATGAAGAATGTGAAAATTTTGCTAAACTCTATTGCAAAAGCCATCCGGATGTATTAAAATAGTAGCAGTGTAAAACAATAATAAAAATTTACTTTATTGGAGGAATTTAAAATGTCAGTAAAAGTTGCAATCAACGGTTTCGGACGCATAGGCCGTCTCGCATTCCGCCAGATGTTCGGCGCAGAAGGTTATGAG
>CAJOMW010000022.1 GCA_905235695.1 uncultured Clostridia bacterium
ATCACAAAGGATGACGTCAAGATAGTTATCTACATAGGTGAAGCAGAAGCTCTTGTTAACGATGAAACCGTTGAGCTTGACAGCCCTGCATTTATCGAAAATGACAGAACTTACACACCTGTTCGTTTCGTTGCTGAAGCCCTTGGCGCAGAAGTTGATTGGGACGATGAAACAAAGAACGTTATAATTACAAAAGTTATTTCTGAGGCTGAGTAAAATCAATTTAGAAAGTCTAAGAATATTATTAACTTTTGAAACAGCGTAACCCCATGTGAATAAAAACCGCTCTGATCTCAGATCAGGGCGGTTTGCTTTTTTATTGCGTTTTTACCTGTGTTTTCGGTCATGCATTTTATAAACCCGTGGTAAGCGTTGCGATAGCGCACAATCATCCGAGCGTAATACTCGAGGCGTCGCTTGCGGATAAGTCTGCTACAATGCGGCTTGAGCAGCTGCTTAGCGATATAAAGGTTCGTCTGATAGACCATTATATTATTGCCGACGGCAAGTACATAGGCGTAAAGGAGCACTGCTTTAGAATAAAGGACGGCGTTATCAGCGAATCGGATTTATAAAACAGACCGCTGACTTATGCTTTGTCAGCGGTCTGTGCCGCATCACGCGGATGCGGCTTTGATTATTTCTGCCTGTTTTTGGCTTCAAAGTATTCTTCTCTCGTCACTTCATATACGACGATATTCTTAAACTCTCCCTTGATGTACATCGAGTGCCTGTGCAGTCCCTCAAACTTCATGCCGCACTTCTGCATAACGCGCGCCGAGGCGTCGTTGCCCTCCATGTGCTTTGCGAAGTAACCATCGAGCCCAAAGGTCTCAAATCCGAACTCCATTACCCTTTTCGCCGCTTCTGCGGCAAGACCGTTTCCCCAGCAGTCCTTGCTCAGAACATAGCCTACCTCCGCAGTGTTTTTACCGTAGTCAAAAGAGGTATAGCCGCAGGTGCCTATGAACTTCCCGGTTTCCCTCAGTACCAGCCCCCAGTCGTTGAAGGAGCCGTCGGCGTATTTCTTTTGGAGTATGTCTATATACCGCTCGGTCTGACGGAGCGAGGTGTGAGGAGACCAGGTGAGATACCTTGTGACGTCGGGATCGCATGAGTACTCATACATATCCTCTGCGTCTTCCTTTACTATCTTGCGAAGAATAAGACGCTCGGTCTGCAATGTCGGAGGATCGGCGAATATCTTTGCAACCTTTTCGGACAGATTATTCTTATTTTGAGAAAATACTTTAAAAATAGACATTTTTACCGTTTTCCGCTATTCTCCGAGAAGAGCCTCGGCGAGAGGGGAATCCTTTCCGAGAATTATGGTTACGTCGTCGCCCGAGAAGGACACCTTAACTGCATCGAGTGCGCGCGTGAAGCTGTAGAACTCCTGCTTTTCGGGAGAGTTGTAAGCCTCGGCGAGTATGCGCATATATTCTGCTTCGCCCTCCGCCTTTATCTGCTCCGCCTTCGCCTTTGCGTCGGAAACGAGTATGTTCTTGTTCTTGTCAACCTCGTTGCGTATCATCTCCGCTTCCTTGTTGCCGTCTGCACGGTACTGTTCGGCTATCTTGTTGCGCTCGGATATCATTCTGCGGTAGACGGCTTCCTCGTTGTCTGCGGGAAGATCGAGCTTCTTTATTTTGATATCTATTATCTCTATGCCGTATTCACCGGTCGCCTTTGTGGCGGCGGAGAGGATATTCGCATTGAATGCCTCGCGGCTGTCGTCGTTCTGATTTATTATGTCGTCTCTCAGGGATTTTCCCATCTCGGTCTTGAGGGCGCTGTAAGTCAGCATATCTATGCGGTTTTCAGCCTCCGCCTTGGTGCCGAGAGTCTTGTAGAACTTGAGCGGATCGGTTATCTTCCAGAGAACGTAGTTGTCCACCTGCATGGTCTTGCTGTCTGCCGTCAAAACTTCAGACGGCTTCATATCATAGAGCAGTACCTTTTTAGGGAACTTCTTTACGGAATCGAGGAAGGGGACCTTAAGATATATGCCGGCATTTTCAACGGTGCTGACCGTCTTTGAGAAGCGAACGACGTTTGCGTATTCGTCTTCCGATACGGTATAATAGCTGTTTGAAGCGAGAATGAGCGCCGCAGCTACGAGTACGAGTATTATTATTACTTTAAACTTTTTCATAAAGCGCCGCCCCTTTCTTAGTCCGCAAACGAATCTATCGGAAGCAGCTTCTGAGTAGATCCGTCAGACGTGTCTATATATACCTTTGCGCCGGGAAGTACCTGCTCGACGGCCTCAAAGAACATTCTTTTCCTTGTTATGTCGGGATTCAGCTTGTACTGCTCGTACATCGCATTGAACATCGCCACCTGCATATTGGCTTCGTTTATTCTGTCCTGCTTTAAAAACTCCGCATTCTGTATGAGCTTGTCAGCCTCTGCCTGTGCGAGCGGAATCTGGGAGTTCTCGTAAGCTCTTGCAACGTTTATTGCGGTGTCCTTGTCCTGCTTTGCGGTCTCGACCTCCTTAAACGCCTCCTGCACCTCGCGCGTCGGCGGCTCGCTGTCCTGGAGCTTTATGTCGGTGAGAAGCAGACCGAGGTCATACGTCGTAAGCTCGCTTTGTATGGCTTCTTTTATCTTCTGCTGTATTTCGCCCTTGCCGGTCGTGAGTATGGTATCGACATCGTAAGAGCTTATTACGTTCCTTATGTGGCTCTGCGAGAGGCTTTTCAGTATCTCGGCAGGATCTTCGGAGTTGTACAGGTACTTTACGGGATCGGATATGCGGTACTCTACAAAGAAATCGCAGTTTACGATGTTGTAGTCGCCGCTTATCATCTTGCTCTCACTGCTGACGACGGTCGTGTCGTAGTTGCTTTGATTGGTTCTGAAGCCTATCTCTATCTTTTGCAGAACGTTTACGTCAACGAGAGATACCTGCTGAACGCCGAAGGGTATTTTCAGATGTATTCCGGGATCTTCGACGGACGACACTTTGCCGAACGTCGTTACGACTGCCTGCTGCTTGTCGTTTACCGTGTAAAAAGACGTGAATATAAGTATTATTACGAGGACTGCCAGTATCAAGGGCACAATGAATTTCCTGAACGCCTTGAAAAAGCTGTCGGCGCTGCGCTTGACCGAATCCGCATCCGGCTTTGTTTTTTTCCACCATTCGTTGTTGTTCATGGTTTTTACCGCCTTTCCCTTGTTTTTCGGTATATTACAGATAGTATAAACAGCCTTTTGAAAAATATCAACGTTAATTTGTAAATATTGGACGGCGGCAAACTATTAAAATGTGTGAAAAAGAGAAAAAAGTACTTGACAAAATCAAAAACAGGTGTTATAATTTGTGCAACAAGTAAACCGAAGAGAAAGAGGAAGTAATCAAAGCAAGAGGTCACAGAGAGCTGCCGGCGGTGCGAGCGCAGTACAAAACGGCTTTGACGAATGGGCTTTTGAGGGCGCCGTGAACGGGACAAAGCTCCTGAGTAGCGTCGACGCAGAGCGCACTGCGTTAACAAACAGCGCATACATGAAGCGTGTATGAGAAGAGAGGGTGTTTTCACCAACTCGGGTGGTATCGCAGGTAATCCTGTCCCGTATTTAGGGACGGGATTTTTTATTTTCCGCGGCTTTGAAAGGAGAAGAAGGGGTGATAAACTTATGTAAGAGACGATGGCGTGCCTGAAAGCGCATCATCCGTAAACAGAAAAAATATAATAATAAAACAAAAAACATACAAAAACATTTAAAAGGAGAAAAACATCATGAAAAAGCTGATCGCAATCGTACTCGTCGCCGTTCTCGCGGCATTCGCACTCGTTTCCTGCACAAATAACGTGCCGGAAAATACAGAAACCGAAAACACATATAAGGTAGGCGTTATACAGTATGTAAGCCACCCCTCGCTTGACAACTGCTACACCGGCATCGAAAAAGCCCTCAGAGCAAAGTACGGTGAAAACATCGAGATAGTTCGCCAGATAGGCTCCGACGCTTCTCCCGACTCCGACTGCGCTACCTATGCGAGCCAGTTCGTTGCACAGGACTATGACATTCTCGTTCCGATAGCGACTCCCGCCGCTTCTTCCGCTCTTGCAGCAGCGGAGGACAAGGATATTCCCGTAGTATTCTGCGCAGTAAGCGATCCCGTGGCCCCCGGCTTCGTTCAGAGCCTTGAAAAGCCCGGCTTCAACTGCTCAGGTACGTCTGACGTGCTCGACATGGAGGCTCAGATAAACCTCATAAAGGCGCTCCAGCCCGACGTAAAGAAGGTCGGCATACTCTATACCACAAGCGAAGCTAACTCCATAACCAACCTCGGACTCTTCACGGAGGCAGCCGCAAAAGAGGGAATTGAAGTAGACGCAGTAGGTATCCAGAACGACGCCGACATCCCCGCCGCAGCAACCGCACTCGCCCAGAGAGTAGACTGCATAAACAACTTCACCGACAACAAGGTAGTCAACAACCTCAGCGTCGTACTTGACGCCGCAAACGAAGCAGGTATCCCGATATACGGCTCAGAGATAGAGCAGGTAAAGAACGGCTGCCTCGCATCGGTATCCATAGACTACGTCGCACTCGGAGAAGTTACCGGCAGCATGGTGTCTGACGCACTCGAAGGCGCAGCCCTCTCAGATATGGCAGTAAGAACAATTTCCGACGCAACTCCCGTGGTAAACACAGAAGTTCTCGACTTCTTCGGAATTGAAATGCCCGAGAGCTACGCAAACGCCGAGACCGTTACGACAAACAAGTAATACACGAAGAATAAATAAACAAAGTGCGGAACGTACGGACATAATTCCGTAT
Organism: uncultured Clostridia bacterium; assembly: GCA_905235695.1. Lineage (GTDB taxonomy): Bacteria > Bacillota > Clostridia > Oscillospirales > CAG-382 > UMGS882. Next base: position 4,798 of record CAJOMW010000022.1, read on the forward strand.
GTTCCGCTTGCACGCTTAAAACAGGCGGCGAACAGCGAGTGAAAAGTCGCTCTCTGTTCAGCGTTTGCTTTAAAATATAAACGAAAGGAGATACGATATGTCAGCACTGCTAAGCTCACTTGACGTAATATTGCAGGACGGCTTTATGTATTCCATTCTTGCGATGGGATATTACGTATCTTATACAATTCTCGATTTTCCCGATCTCACCGTTGAGGGAACAGTCCTGTCGGGCGGAGTTGCCTTCGGACTGCTCGTGAAAAACGGCGTAAATCCGTGGCTCGCAATGCTTGCGGCATTTGCGGTGGGCTTTGTCTTCGGAATGCTGACGGGTATTCTCCATGTAAAGCTGAAAATAAGACCGCTTCTCTGCGGCATACTCGTGTCGACTGCGCTGATATCCGTAAACCTTGTCGTGACTGTCTTCGGAATGGGCGGAAACCTTGCCGGAGACGGCGCTCTCTCGACGATAGACCTCGGGCGAAGCGTACCGACGCTGATACGCACGTTCCCGTCAAACCTTCTCCCGACGAATTTCTGTAATTTCAACCTCAGAAAGCTCGTTACGTTCTTTGTCATCGCACTAATATTCAAGCTTCTTCTCGACGCTTATCTGAAGACCAAGAGCGGACTGCTCCTGAGAGCGGCGGGAAACAACTCGCAGTACGTTACCATGCTCGCCAAGAACCAGGGCAGAAGCAAGATACTCGGACTTGCCATAGGCAACGCATACGCCGCCATATCCGGCGCACTTATCGTTCAGAGCCGCGGCAACGTCAACCAGGGCATGGGCATAGGCATGATAGTCATAGGACTTGCCTCGCTCATAATAGGACTCTCCCTGTTCGGCAGGGTGCGCTTTATAAAGCCCACTACCGCCGTGATTTTCGGCTCGATAATATACCAGGCTTGCCTCGGATTTGCAACCTACCTCGGCGTTCCGTCAGCATACAATAAGATAATCATGGCGGCACTGTTTACACTGGCACTCGTGCTGAGCGAAAAGCTCAAGAGGAAAGGGGGAGCCGACAGATGATAGAACTCAGAGGAATACATAAGGACTTCAACCCCGGGACAATAGACGAAGTGACGCTGTTTGACAATTTTGATTTCAGCGTCAAAAAAGGCTCGTTCGTTTCCGTCATAGGCTCCAACGGCTCGGGAAAGACGACGCTTCTGAATCTCGCAAGCGGCTCGATTTCCCCCGAAAAGGGAAGCATATTCTTTGACGGTAGGGACATAACGAATGTGCCGGAATATAAGAGGGCATCTTTTATAGGCAGAGTGTATCAGAATCCGCAGATGGGAACCTGCCCGGATCTTACGATAACGGAAAACATGGCGCTTGCCGACAACAAGGGCAAGAGCTACGGACTAACTCTTGCGGTAAATAAAAAGAGGGTAGAGTACTACAAAGAGCTTGTAAAAGAGTGCGGAATGGGGCTTGAAAACCGCATGAACGTCAAGGTCGGCGCACTTTCGGGCGGTCAGCGGCAGGCGCTGGCACTTGTCATTGCAAGCATGACGGACATAAAGCTGCTCCTTCTCGATGAACACACGGCGGCGCTCGATCCGAAGACCAGCGAAAACATAATGATACTCACCGACAGGCTTGTCAGGGAGAAGGGGGTAACCACACTCATGGTAACGCACAATCTCCGATTTGCGATAGAATACGGAGACAGGCTCGTCATGATGCACGAGGGATCCATAGTGCTTGACAAAGAGGGCGAGGAGAAGGAAAACGTGGTTATAGACGACCTTCTGAAGATATTCAATGAGATAAGTATAGAGTGCGGAAATTAGCATATATGCAAAAAGAAAATAAGCAGGAACATTTGTCCCTGCTTTTAGGCTGTCGAAAAGGCTCGACAGCCTTTTTAAATTTATCCGAGCGGCTTTGCTGCCATTCCCCAAAGGGGAAGGCACTCTATGCGCCGCCAACCATTGGCTTCCCCTTGAGGGGAAGCTGTCAGCGCAAGCTGACTGATGAGGTGAAATAATTAAAATCGTTAGATTTTTATCCCTTCTCCAACAAAGCAGGAACATTCGTCCCTGCTTTTAGACTGTCGAAAAAGTCCGACAACCTTTTTATATTGAAGTTCATCCGAGCGGCGGTGCGAAGACGCGAGCGAACAAACATGAACTTGCCGAAAAACACGGTTTTTCGACAAACTTATTTACCGCATCTCTCGATAAGCTCTTTAGCGATCTCCGTATACGCCGCCGCACCCTTAGAGTACTTGTCAAAGTATATAGCCGGCATACCGAAGCTCGGCGCTTCAGAAAGCCGCACGTTTCGAGGCACGGGCGTTTTGTATATCTTGTCCGGGAAGTGCTTCTTCAGCTCCTCGAGCACCTGCATTGTGAGATTCAGTCTTCCGTCGTACATCGTAATGATCACGCCGGAGAAAACAAGACGCTGATTGTACAGCTTTTTTATCTGAGAAATCGTGAGCGTGAGCTGGCTCAGCCCTTCGAGCGCAAAGTACTCGCACTGCATGGGGACTATCACTTCATCAGCGGCGCTCAGGGCGTTTATAGTGAGCAGACCGAGCGATGGAGGACAGTCTATGAGTATGTAATCGTAGTCTCCTCTCAGCATATCGAGCTTGTCTTTCAGCCTGTATTGGCGACGCTCTGCGTCTACAAGCTCTATCTCGGCCCCGGCAAGGGATATGTTTGAAGGCATTACGTCAAGCCCCTCGAATTTTGTGTGGGATATGCAAGAGTAGGGATTTTCACCCATTATGGCTTCGTAAGCAGTGCTTGCGCTCTGCTTCGATACGCCGACACTGCTCGAGGCGTTTCCCTGCGGATCAAAGTCCACCAGAAGCGTCTTCTTGCTTTGTGCGCCGAGACACGCCGCTATATTGACGGCAGATGTGGTCTTTCCGACTCCGCCTTTCTGATTGGCAAATGCTATTATTTTTGATTTGTTTATGTCTGACATATATCTGTGCTCCGTAATTATTCGTTTTCGGCAAAGTAGTCGTCGATCTCTTTCTTGAGCTTTTTGAGCGCTTCGGTGAGAGTTGTGTTTTCAAGCTGTGCGCCGGCAGAATCGTAATGCCCGCCGCCGCCGATTTTTTCGAGAATGAGCTGGACGTTTATCGTTCCGTCGGAACGTGACGAAATATGAACGTCGCCGTTTATGCGGCACATGACGAACGATGCGCAGACGTTTTCAATGTTGAGCAGTCTGTCCGCCGTCTTTGAGGCAGGCACCCTGTCCTTTACATCGGCAGGCTCTTCGCTTACCGATATGGCTATCTTTTCTCTGTATATGTGTATGTTGTTCTCAAACACTGCCTCGCGGTTGAAATCCTCGAGCGGAAGGCTGAACAGCTTCATGACGTCGTAAGGGCTTGCGCCTTCGCTTCTAAGATACTGTGCCGCACTGAAGGTGCGAACGCCTGTGTTTTTGGTGAACTGCTTTGTGTCGAGCACTATTCCTGAGAGCAGGAGGTTTGCCTCGGCGCGCGTGAGAGTGCCGGGAGGCGTCATCTGCTCGAGAATCTCGCTCATAAGCTCGGACGCCGACGAAGCCGACGGCTCTATATACGTCAGGCGCGGCTCGACTTCAAACTCCGCAGTCTTTCTGTGGTGGTCTATTATAACTATTGATTTAGCCGTGCCGAAAAGCTCCGGCACCTCAAAATTCTTGACGTTGTTTACGTCGCACACCACGAGAAGCGTATCCGAGCGTATAAGCTCGCCCGCCATTTCACGGTCAACGAACAAATCGTCGTACTCGCCGTGCTGGCTTCTCAGACTGTCAAATATCCTTTTCAGATTGTAGTCGTGAATGTTGACTATCACGTTTACCGGAACCCCGAGATATTTTGCTATCCTCGATACGGCAACGCAAGAGGCTATGGAGTCGTGGTCGGCGTATTTGTGTCCCATGACGATGACGTTTCCGCTCTGACTCATCAAATCCCCGAGCTCGCCGGCTATAACTCTTGAGCGCACCTTGGTCTTTTTCTGTATAGACTTTGAGCGTCCGCCGTAGTAGTTGACGGATTCTGCCTGCTTGAGCACCGCCTGATCGCCGCCTCTCTGCTGGGCAAGCTCAAGTGCTCCTCTCGCCGCACGCTCCTTTTCAAGGAGGCTTCCCTCAACCATAGAAACGCCTATCGACGCGGTAAAGCGCATTACCGTTCCGTCTATGACTATCTCGCGTATCTTGTCGAGAAGATCGAATTTGTTTTCGTTGAGCTTTTGGAAATATCTCTGCTCAAAGATTATGACGTATTTGTCCTTGTCATATTCCTTGATAATTCCGCCTATCGACGCCGCCCACTCGTCTATCGTGCTTCCGATGGAGGCAAGTGCGGAGCGCTGTTTGTCCTGTACGGGCTTTACCGCTTCGTCAAAGTTGTCTATTGCTACGAATGCGACCATTACCGATTTCATTTCTATTTCGCTCTTCAGCTTTTTTATCTCGGTCTTATCGTTCCATACCGTTATGCAGTGCTCTTTGCCGGAGGATACCGTCTTGTAGCAGTTTACCTCGTAATCTGTGCCGCCGAGAGTTACCGGTATAGGCTCCGAGCTGTCGCGCAGCAGCCGGGAAGCGGAGAGGGAAGCGCCAAAACTATCCGAGAGCTTCTTTCCGTAAAGAGTGCCCTTTCCGTCCGCCGCAGCGAGAAACGCCTTGTTGTACCACTCTATCTCACCATTTTCGTTTACTATTGCGACCGGACTTTCAAGCGCAGTTACAAAGCTCAGAGTTATTCCCGAAAGAAGCGGGCTGTCATTTGAAAGCGCCGATTTCTTTATCTTTCGCCACTCAATAAAAAGATTGACGAGAAGGAACAGCACGGTAAGCAAAGCGCCTATGACGGTGAGCAGCCTGTCTCCTCTTGCCGCACACGAGAGCGTGTACACTACAAGGATTATCAGGCCAGTTATAACGCTTTTTTTCTTTATGAATTTCAGGAGTAATTCTTTTATCTGCGTCATTTTCCAAAATTCCTTTCAGTATTTCTGAAAATTAAACGATTAGTTTTTTCCGAGCGCCCTGCGAGATTCGGAGTACGCCCCGGCACACGCGAGTATTATCATTACAGCGTCTGCTCCGAGCAGCAGCGCCGCACCGAGCGAAGACGCAGCAATTATCACAACGGGCGCCGCCTTGCCCTTGAGCTTTTCGCTCAGCTTTTCGTACAGGAAAACTATTCCGCGCACCATAAAAGGCACGGTTATTATCTGAGTCAGATTCAAAAGCGCACCGGTCAGTACGGTGTTGTTAAAAAAGAACATAACTATAAGATACGCCACATACGACAGGTAGAACATCGCAACGCTGACGCCCGAAAGTCTGAACCTCCAGCTGCGCTCGGAGAGACATTTTTCTTCAAGATGGGTTATCCTGAGCAGCGGTCTGTACAGCAGAACTGTTATGCCGCCGAGTGCCATTGCGTAGTACGCAATAAGGCTCGGAAAGTACAGCTTTATCGAGTATTCTATGCTTTCCGCAACGTATTGGATAGCGGAGTCGATCTCGGCAGCGTAGGGAGTCTGCTGTGCTGCGCCGCTGAGTATTTCGTAATATGCGCCGGAGAAATTCTCGGCGATTTTGTCCACGGATTCTCCTATTGCCGACAGTGAAAAGCTCCCTGCTGCGGCGTATACGGCAATGCATATTACCGCAAAGGTGTATATCGCAGATATAAACGACGAAACGGCAAACGTGACGCTCTTTTGCGCCTTCTTTTTGCAGAGGATGCGGAGTGCAATTCCGAGAACAAATGCAAAGAGAACATCCGCCACTGCCGACAGAAAAAGCGGATCGCCTCCTGTCAGAAAATAAGACATGACTGTCGAAGCGACGCCGAATATTGCCGCAATAAAAGAGTAAGACGGCGAATCACTGCCGAGAATGACGGAAAAAACGCAGGCGAACAGCGGTATAACGATTATCTTCAGAATTGATAAGGAGGCTGAACGCAAAGCGGTCGGTATCAAAAGAATGAGAACGCAGGCAACTGCGCACAAAGCGGCGTAAGGCGCTTTTTTAGTGCTGTTTTCGTCCAAAGCACAACCCCCCTTTTTAAATTTATAGTAATATTGTATCACATATAGCTCTTTTTTGCAACAATTATTTATTTTCGTCGAAAATATTGCCGGCAACCACAAAAAGGCATCCGATTATTAAATGAAAACAAAAAATATCAGAAAATATCGGAAAATATCAGAAAAAACTGTTGACAAATAATTTCTTTTATGATACAATAATAAAGCTTTGAAACGGCCCCTTGGTCAAGCGGCTAAGACATCGCCCTCTCACGGCGAAAACGGGAGTTCGATTCTCCCAGGGGTCACCAGAAAAAAGCGCCTTTAGGCGCTTTTTTCAATGATAACACTCTTTTTTCGGCCCGTTGGTCAAGAGGTTAAGACACGGCCCTTTCACGGCTGTAACATGGGTTCGATTCCCGTACGGGTCACCAACCGGGAGCCAAGCGAACACAGAAACACTGTTTTTTATAAGCGTGATTTTTGTTTTCGAATTTTGGCTTAAATGAAAAAAGCGGCATAAAGCCGCTCAGACTTCTGACAAAGCATAAGTCAGTTAGTTTGGGAGCTGTAGCAAAACGATTGAAAAAAACGAATTGCCTACAGCTCCGATTTTATACTCAAAAAGGCAAAAAAGCGCAAAAAAACACCCCGAAAGGGTGC
>CAJOMW010000023.1 GCA_905235695.1 uncultured Clostridia bacterium
TGTTCACTTTTTTCACCTTTTTCTCATACTAACTTCCACTTTTCTCATACTAAACGCCACTGCTTCCTAACTGTGGAAGTTACTTTGAGAATTTACGAATTTTGTTGCGCAACTTTCTTATCGTCTCTTTTACGGAAGCGACTCGTCTGCCGAACAGGGCTTTGGCAAAGGAAGTGTATACAGGCGTCGGCATTTGAGGCCCTTCTTCTGCCAGTTCTCGCTTTTCAGCCTTCCAGTCCTCTATGACGCTCCCGAGGTGTATGGCGCTGCATGAGTTTTCCACCGTCAGCCTCAGAAGCTCCATTACCTCGTCTAAATTATCCGACACATCGCTTGAAATGCTCACGTCGTACTCGTCCTTTATCATTATTCCGTAAGACGGACCTTTTGCCGTATACGTCCTGCATATCGCAAAAATTTCTCCGCTTGTCATCGCTGCGCTTCTCGCCGCCAATATCCTGTTGTCATTTTTCATATTGTCCTCCGCGTCTTGCGGCGGCAAAGACTGTCTGCTCTGCCGCCGTTTTCATTACAACATGATTTTACACTTTATAAAAGGCGAAATACGTCGAAAGACGGATAACTTTTCAAAAACTGTTCGACAATTTGTTCATAAAATCACCGAATTTTGCCGTTTACTTTAAATATTCCTCCGCCTCGGCGCACAGCTCCTTTGCCGCCTCAGCGCTCCTTGCCTCGCTGATTATTCTGAACCCTTTGGATTTTCCGGGAATGACCGTGACCGTGCCGTTTGCCATTATCAGGCGCACACCTTCTCGCTCGACGTTTTCGCCGGGCTTTCCCTTTGCGTCCGACGACATCTTTGAAAGGCGCTGCATGACGCCGGCTCTGTCGCTGCTTCCCTCAAACTCACTCTCGTATATTTCAAAGTTCGGAAGCTCCTTTGCAAGCGCTTCGGGGGTGCTTCCGGAGCTTTTCAGAAGAGACGCAAAGCAGAGCGTTCTGAATACGCCGTCGCAAAGCCACATCTGCGAGTACATCTCATTTCTCGGCATATTTCTTCTTGCGGAGCTGCTCGAGGCGTACTCGGAGTACCTGAGGCTGTTCTTCTCGGCAAGGCTTCTGTAAGCGTCAGGAGAGGTGCAGGGAATATGCAGGAAATGCTCTCCGCCGACGCTTTTCAGCTTGTCGATAAGAATGGCGTTTATATGAAACGAATCGAGCTTTACCGAGCCTTGCTCGCAGGAGGAATCAAGTCCCTTGTCGTCTATTCTGAAGCGGCACCCATCTTCTGCTTGCCGCGCGACGCTTCCCCCTATCTCGCATATAGCGTTTATGGCGGTGTAGGTGGGGGACAGGTGGGATATTTCACCTTCGTGGGGAAAAGCACAGCGAAAGCCTCCGAGACCGTCCTCTCCGAGCCTTGCGCGGCACGCCTTTACAAGCTCGCTGTAATAGAGCAGGTGCAGACCTTCAAATTTTTCCGTCTCGTAAAAGCGGTCGGGTGCCGAGTATTCGTCCGCCATATAGAAAGAGTTTTCCATATCCCGCTCGAATGCGCGCGAAACGGGCAGTCCGAGATCGTCAAATATCTTTACGGATATAAGCGAATCGCCGCTTCTTGTAACGTATATAACTATATCCGTTATCAGACAGAGCGAGGCGAACCGAGCCATTGCTTCAAATCCTCTGCCGAGGTCGTAGCTTCTCACTCCGTACGACTGCACTCCGCACAGCACTGCTTCAAGCACGCGCCTTGACTGCGGATTGTCGTCGCACATAACGCCTATTCTCGACGTTCCCGGCGTCTTTTTTGCACAGACTGCGCCGGACGCCGAATATCCTATCCTTGTAAAGTAGTCAGGTCCCGTGTCCTTTACGGGACAGCTTATTCCGTTATCACCGAACATATACTTCTCCTTCTTTGCCGATCTGTGGCTGAGATAATCGCTTTTGGAAACGCGGGTGCTGCTGTGGATAAATGAGTATTTGGGAAGTATTACACCATCGTCCGTCTCGGCGTTTGCGCCTATCGCACAGCCGTCCGACGATATGCAGTTTTCTCCTATCTTTGCCTTTCTGCCTACTATGCTTCCGTATATGCCGCACCCCATGCCGATATTCGCCCCGTCGCCTATTATCGAGCCGGCAATATCGCAGTTGTCCGAGATGACCGCCCCGTCGCCTATGACGGTGTACGCTCCGAGCTTTACGTTTTCCCCGATGCGTGCGCTTTTTGAGACGTAAAGAGGCGTCTCGGCGTCTATATTCATCTCCTTTAGCTCTTTTTCGGTAAAGCCGTCGTTTGTAATGCCCCTTATCTTTCCTTCGAGTGCGGAACAGCAGGCGTTGTAGTACTCGTCGAGATTTCCTATGTCGTGCCAGGTCCCCTCAGCTTCGTATGCGTACATCCTGCTCTTGTCGGCAAGAAGCCGAGGGAAAAGATCCTTTGCAAAATCGTATTCCGTGCCTGCCGGTATCATTGAAAGAATATCGCTCTTCATTATATATATCCCGGTGTTTACGGTGCCGGATACGACCTGCTCCCACGGCGGCTTTTCGGCAAAGCGCTCTATTTTTCCGTCTGAGCCGTACAGTACGACGCCGTATTCGAGCGGATCTTCCGTCTTGTAGGTGACAATAGTCACGTCGGCGTTCTTTTCAAAGTGGTATTTTATCGCCGCACCGAGGTCAAAGTCGTAAATTCCGTCGCCGGAGAGCACTATCACACTGTCGCTTTTGCCGTCAAAAGCATTCTTTGCCGCACCGGCGGTGCCGAGAGGGCTGCTCTCTCTGACGTAATCCACGGACACGCCTCTTATATTCTTTCCGAGCGATTCTATCTGCCACGGAAGGTACATCGTAGTGACGGCGGCTCTTGTAACGCCGCTCTCTTTGAGCCGGTCAAGCACGTTTTCGAGTACGGTGCGGCCGAGCACCTTCAGAAGCGGCTTCGGCGTATCCTCGGTAAGCGGTGCAAGGCGTGTACCTTTGCCTCCTGCGAGAATTATAGCTCCAACAGAGTTATCCATATTTTTTACATATCCTTTCCGCAAAAAATAATGACGTTTTTGACTATATTCTGTGCGGCGGATGCCAAAAATATAACCGTTTTAATAAAAAATCCCTGTTTTTTGCTTGGCGAGAGCAAAAAGTATTGAAAAAATCAAAATTATGTAGTATTATATTAAGTAGAAGAAGGGGAGGTAGTATTTCATGAAAAAGCTCTTTGTAACTTTTGCTCTTTGCGCTTTACTTTGCGTATCGGCATTTGCCGCCGAGGCAACGAAGCACACGGTAAAGATATCCTGCGCACCCGACGGAAAAACCGTCGTTGCCGAGGTGGCGGTCAGCAAGGGAAACGCCATAGTCGGTCATTTCGGGCTTAAATACAACACTTCAAAGCTCACCCTCACCGAGTCTGACGGCTCATCTGTAGCAAAGCCGGTACCCGATAAGAGGGCAGATGGAAAAAGCTATCTTCTCTCAGTTGTATCGCCGGTCGATGCCACCGTCGTAATAACCACCGAGACAAATAAGTCCTCGGACTTCATAAACACCGATGGCGGAGTTATTCTCTTTGGCTGGTATGCGACAAAAGACGTCGATTCTGTAAACCCCTCTTCAAAGGGCGGAAAGATAGCGGAGATCCGCTTTAAGCTCAACGACGGCGTTTCGGCGTCAGATATAGAGAGCGGAGATATAGTCCCTGTCAGCACGAGCGATTACGGAGACCTTGCCGGCTGGAGCAACGGCATTATCGTCATAAATTCAGACAGCACGGTATTCACCTCCGCTTCCTCTGATGAAAATTCGCTTCTCGTAACCGATGTCGTGTACGATATTACAGGCTCTTCCGATAAATCCGAAGGCGAAGGTGCGTCCGAAAACTCCGAAAACTCCGAAAACTCCGAAAACTCCGAAAATGCCGAAAGCTCTTCGAGCAACGGCGCGGCAGAGCCGAACGGCGAGGAAGACGAGGGGCAGAAGGAAGTAATATCCGATAACAAAGAAGAGGATAACGAAGACAAAGAAGACAAAGAAGATAAAGAAGATAAAGAAGACGAAAAAAAGGACTCCAAAGAGCCCCCGAAATCAGGTAAAGCGGACTTTTCTCTCAGCGTGAACAGCGCCTTTCCCGATAAGATGCGCATTTCCTGGACAAAACCGGACGGATATAACATAGAAAAGTACTGTGTCACCATAAAGGACAAGAGCGGAAACACAGTGAGAGAAATAGACGGAATAGTCGGAGTTACGCGCTCGATTACCGTAAAACAGCTCGCTCCGTCGTTTGATTTTACTGTCAGTATATCCGCCGTAACTAAGTCCGGCGCTTCTGTCAGCGGCGAAAAGAGCGTCTCGGCGTCAACAAAGAAAAGTGATTACAATGCGCTCATAATATACGATGTGTCGTATTACGCAGGCGAGCACGGCGAGCTCTACGGCTTTGACTTTGAGCAGGTGCTTTTCGGCTCTGTTCCGACTAAGGCACCGCAGATAACCGCCGATGATGGCTATACCTTCAAGGGCTGGTCGGTAGACGGAGAGAATACGGTTGACCTCTCAAAGTTTAGCGTATATGAAGATATGACATTTACAGCTCTGTATGAAAAAGATTGAATGGGGGGGATAGTATGGCAAGAGGTATTATATATTGTATGACAACGATCGTTCCTGGGTTAATTAAAATCGGAAAAACCGGTGTCAACAACTTTGAACAGCGAATGTATAGTTTAGAACACAACGGCTATGCTCAAGTTGTAGGACTGAAAAGAAAATTTGCAATTGAAGTGGATGATTACGATGAAAAAGAATCGTTGCTTCATGACATTTTTAGCAAGAGTAATCTTCCAAACACTGAGTTATTTGCATTAGACATTGATCTGGTTGTTCAGTTGCTGTCTTCCTTTGACGGAAAACAGGTCTTCCCAGAGTCGATTACAAAAGAAGAAGCTTTTAATGCGGCGACTGCTGAGAGGGAGGAAACAGCTTATTTAAATAGTTCTAAGCGTTTTACTGTTCCTGACGGTGAATATTTCTTGAATGATAAAGATAAAGTGTATGGTATTGTCCACGCCCGAATGAAAGTAGAAAACGGACAGTTCATTGTTCTGAAAGGCAGTGAATGCCTTCCATATGAGAAAGAAGGAATGCCAAAGGCTCGGAAGGATGCTGTCATTGAAAATGGCATTCTTCAAGAAGATGTGCCGTGTGCTTCTCCGTCTACCGCTGGGTGGGTTTGTCTTGGCTATTCAAACAATGGGTGGAAGATTTGGAAGACAGAAGACAATGAACCAATTGATATTTTTCGCAAAACGGAAATAGATAAATAATGATTTACCGATCACGTTAACAACTTGATAACACTGCGCCACAGTAATACGGATAAAGTAAAGAGATAAAGAATCTACGTGTGAGGTAAATACAATTTATAAAGAAAGATATTTTATGATTATTGAATATGAATAAATAATTGCCGGGCACGGTTTTCCGTGTCCGGCTGATTTTTTACCCTTATGCTTCCGCTATTGCGTACTTCTCCATGTATTCGTCGTAATGCTCCTTGAAGAACTCGTCGCTCGACTTTACGCCGCGCAGATACTCGTGCATGCCGAGACTGTTGTGGGATATTTCTATTATACAGCCTGCGATATTCGAGCAGTGGTCGGATATTCTCTCGAGATTTGTGAGAAGATCCGAAAGCACAAAGCCCTGCTCTATGGTGCTTTCGCCCTTCTGCAAGCGGTCAATGTGATTGTTCTTTATCTGGCTCTTGAGGTAGTCGACGACCTGCTCGAGCGGCTCTACGAGATATGCGCTTTCGCCGTTTTCATCAACAAACGCCTCTGACGTAAGCTTCAGAATATCCTTCAGTGCCTCGCACATCGTCGAAAGCTCGCTGTTTGCCTTTGAGGAGAATACGAGCTTCTTGTCGTATATCTCCTGCATTGATTCAACAATGTTTATTGCGTGGTCGCTCAGCCTTTCAAGGTCTCCTATGATATGCAGGAGCTTTGATACCTCGAGGCTGTCCTTGTCCGTGAGATCCCGGGAGCTTATCTTAACGAGATACGTTCCGAGCTTGTCCTCGTAAACGTCGCCTCTGTCTTCACCGGCATATATCAGCTTTGCCGTTGCCTCCGAGTATCCGCTCTGCACCATTTCCAGCGTTTTTATAACCGTGTTGAAGGCGTCAGTCGCCATTTCCTTTGCGACGTCCTTGCTTCTGAGGATAGCGGCTGCCGGAGTGCCGAGCAGACGATCGTCGAGAAGCTCCTGCTTCTCCGTTTCCTTTGAATCGCGAACGGTCATTGTCGCAAGCTTTTCGAGCTGATTTGAAAACGGCATGAGAATAGCGAGCGCTATTATCTTGAACACCGTGTGTATGAGAGCTACACTTACCGGCGACGCTGCCTGCTGCAAGAATTGAAGAGGGAAGAGCGCCTTGGCAGCATAGAACAGAGCAAGGAGTATTATCGCCGCTATTAAGTTGAAATACAGGTGTATAAGCGCCGCACGCTTTGCGTTCTTGTTTGCGCCGATGGAGGATATGAGTGCGCTGACGCAGGTGCCTATGTTCTGTCCCATGATTATCGGAATAGCCGTCGCATTTGTTATGCTTCCGGTTATCGTGAGCGCCTGAAGAATACCGACAGATGCGGCGGAGGACTGAATTATCGCCGTTATTATAATGCCGGCGAGAAGTCCGAGTACGGGCTGCTCAAATACTGTGAGTATCCTTATGAAATTGGGATTGTCTTTCAGAGGCTCAACGGCACCAGACATCATGTTCATTCCGAACATCAGCACCGAGAAGCCGATCATTACGAGACCTATGTCTTTTTTCTTGTTGTCTTTCGACATATTGAAAATGACGCCCACAAGTGCGAGGATGGGGGTGAAATTCTCGGGGTTCAGCATATTTATAAAGAAGTTTTCGCTCTGTATTCCCGTCATCGCCAAAAACCAAGAGGTTATCGACGAGCCGAGGTTTGCGCCCATAATAACGCCGACTGTCTGATGCAGCGTCATAACGCCGGAGTTTACGAAGCCTACGACCATTACCGTCGTCGCCGACGACGATTGAATTATAGCCGTGATAGCGAGACCGAGCAGAAAGCCCTTGAACTTATTTGAAGTGAGCCTTGCAAGTATTCCCTTGAGGCGGTTGCCGGCGCGTTTTTCAAGCGCACTGCTCATAACGCTCATTCCGAAAAGGAACAGCGCAAGCCCACCCGCAAGCGTCAGAAAATTTGTGAAATCCATTCTCATACCTCTTTATTTGCCAATCTTCCACAAATATAATGCTATAATATTTTCGGAGGATTTTAAATATATTTAGGTAAACTATCCATGAATATGGTGTAAATGATAAAAAACAGCACATAATAACCGCCCGAAGAACCCTTCGGGCGGCGTTTATGAGTAAAATCACATATATTCTTCCATTTTCTTGTACTTCTTATACCTTTCAAGTGCATCCAGCCTGCTCTGTTCAAAGAGCGTCTCTGCATTTTCGGGGAAGGTGCGCTTGAGGGAGGCGTATCTTACCTCTCCGTCAAAGAAGTCGAGTATGTTTTGCGACGGCTCTTTGGAGTCTACCGTGAGATGCTTCTCAGAGTCCGGATTGTACCTGTAAAGTATCCAGTATCCGCAGTCAACGGCGCGCTTCATCTCGCTTTGCACATTGTTCATGCCTATCTTTATTCCGTGCGAGAGGCAGGGGGTGTAGGCGATGACGACAGACGGTCCCTTATAGGACTGCGCCTCTTTAAGTGCCTTTACGAGCTGATTTGCGTCGGCTCCCATGGCGACCTGCGCAACGTATACGTTGCCGTAAGTCATGAGCATGGCGCCGAGATCCTTCTTCTTCGACTTCTTGCCCGAAGAGCAGAACTGAGCCACCGCTCCGAGAGGGGTTGCCTTTGAGGACTGACCGCCGGTGTTGGAGTATACCTCCGTGTCGACTACGAGTATGTTTATGTCCTCGCCCGATGCGATAACATGGTCGAGACCGCCGAAGCCTATGTCATAAGCCCAGCCGTCTCCGCCGAACATCCAGAAGCACTTCTTAGAGAGCCTGTCGCAGTCGCGGAGCACTTCCTTCACCTTGTCCGTCGCCTTTGTGTTTTTAAGCGCCTTTATAAGGCTTTCGGAAAGGGCTTCCGAGCTTTCTATGTCGTCAAATCCGCTTAGCCATGCTCCTGCCGCACCTCTCAGCGCATCGTCGTCGGTTTCCTCTGCCAGCTTTTCGACGTTCGCCTTCACGAGCGCTCTCTGCTGTTTGTCGGCAATGAGCATTCCGAGGCTGAACTCCGCATTGTTCTCAAAGAGTGAATTTGACCATGCAGGACCTTTGCCTTTTGCGTTCTTTGTGTAGGGGATACCCGGCATGGGGGAGCCCCACGCCTGAGAACAGCCCGTTGCGTTCGCCCAGTATACCTTGTCTCCGAAAAGCTGAGTGAGGAGCTTTGCGTAAGGCGTTTCTCCGCAGCCTGCGCAGGCGGCGGAAAATTCTATCAGCGGAGTCCTGAACTGACTGCCCTTGACGGAATACCTGTCGAATACGTCGCCCTTGTCGCTTGTTTTAAGCGCATATTCCCAGTTTTCGTCGTACGTCCTTCCGTCAAAGGGCTGCATTGATATTGCCTTTTCCTTTGCAAGACAGCTGCTTACGCAGCTTCCGCACCCGGTACAGTCCGCACCGCTGACCTGCAGCGTGTAGAAGTATTCCTTTTCCTTGATGCCTTTGGCAGGAACGTACTTAAAGCCGTCCGGCGCATTTTCCGCTTCGTCCTTTGTTAGAAGATACGGGCGTATTACAGCATGAGGGCAAACGAAGGAGCACTTGTTGCACTGGAGGCACTTTTCGGCGTCCCAAACGGGAATTTTTGTCGAAATGGCACGCTTTTCATAGGCAGTGAGACCGAGGTCTATCCTGCCGTCCATGTAATTCATAAAGGTAGATACGGGAAGCTCGTCGCCCTTCTGGTCGTTTATAGGCTCAAGTATATGCGAGACGACGTAGGGCTTTGTGTCGTCCGGCTTCCTGAACGCCTCGGTAAGGCTTGCCCAGCTTGACGGAACGTCTATCTTGACGACGTTTGCCGCGCCCTGCTTTATTGCCTCTATGTTCTTGTTTACGACATCCTCGCCCTTTGAGAAGTATGTCTTTTGAGCGGAGTCTATCATGTATTCCTCCGCTTTTGCATAGTCCAGAACGTTGCTTATCTTGAAGAATGCCGCCTGGAGCACCATGTTTACACGGTTTCCGAGACCTATGCGCTCGGCAATGCGGCTCGCATCTATTGTGTAGAAGTTTATATTTTTCTCTGCAATTATGCGCTTTAGCCTGTTCGGAAGCTTTTCGTCAAGCTCATCGGGAGTAAACGAGCAGTTGAGAAGGAACGATCCGCCGTTCTTAAGCTCGTCCGCTATATCGTATTTGTATATGTAGCTCTGATTGTGGCAGGCGATAAAATCGGCGTTTTTGACGTAGTATGTCGAGCGCAGCGGCGATGAGCTGAAGCGCAGGTGCGATTTTGTGACGCCGAACGACTTCTTTGCGTCGTATTCAAAATAAGCCTGGGCAAATTTATCGGTGTAGTCGTTTATTATCTTTACGGTGCTGTGATTTGCGCCGACCGTTCCGTCTGAGCCGAGTCCCCAGAACTTGCAGCTTATTGTGTCGTCGTTTTCGGCGAAAATCTTCTGCTTCGGAGTGAGGCTGAGGTGGGTTACGTCGTCGGTTATGCTTATGGTGAATCCGTTTTTCGGCTCTTTTTCGGAGAGGTTGTCAAATACGGCTCCGATATCCGTCGGGGTGGTGTCCTTTGAAGACAGACCGTATCTTCCGCCAACTACCTCAATGCCGCTTCCGTACAGCGTGCTGCGAACGTCCTCATACAGCGGCTCGCCGACGGCGCCCATTTCCTTGGTTCTGTCAAGAACGGCTATTTTTTTGACGGTTTTCGGGAGCACGGAGAGAAAATACTTTACCGAGAAAGGTCTGTACAGATGAACCTGCAAAAATCCGACCTTTTCCCCGCGCCTTGTGAGATAGTCAACGGTCTCCTGTACTGCGCCGCTCACCGAGCCCATGGCAACGATAACTCTCTCGGCATCCGGTGCGCCGTAGTAGTTGAACAGATGATACTCTCGTCCGGTTATCTTCGAGATTTCCGCCATATAGCCCTCTACGATGTCCGGAAGCGCATCGTATGACGAGTTATTCGCCTCGCGCACCTGGAAGAAAATGTCGGGGTTCTGTACCGTCGCACGAAGGTCCGGGTGATCCGGATTGAGCGCACTTCTCTTGAACTCGTTCAGCGCATCCTTGTCGAGAAGCCTTTCGAGGTCTTCATACTCCATCTGCTCGACTTTGTCTATCTGATGAGATGTTCTGAATCCGTCAAAGAAGTGCATGAAGGGCACCTTGCCCTTTACCGCCGAAAGGTGTGCGACGCCTGCAAGGTCCATTATCTCCTGTACGCTTGCCGTCGAGAGCATTGCAAAGCCCGTCTGACGGCAGTTGTATATGTCGGAGTGGTCTCCGAAAATCGACAGAGCGTGTGTGCCGACCGTGCGCGAAGCGACGTGGAGCACACCGGGGAGACGTTCGCCGGAAATTCTGTGAAGCACGGGTATCATGAGCATAAGTCCCTGGGACGAGGTGAATGACGTCGAGAGAGCGCCCGTCTCGAGCGCACCGTGTACGGCGGCGATAGCCCCTGCCTCCGACTGCATCTCGACGAGAGATACCGTCTGACCGAATATGTTCTTCTTGCCCTTAGCCGACCACGCATCCGTCTTTCCCGCCATGGGTGACGAGGGCGTTATCGGATATATTGCCGCAATTTCGGTAAAGGCGTAGGCGATGTACGCCGCCGCCTCATTGCCGTCCATTGTCACAAGTTTTTTTTCTTTCATTTTATCGTTTGTCCTCCGTAGAGAGTTTAATAATATATTTTGAAGGGGATAAAACCCCT
>CAJOMW010000024.1:0-12209 GCA_905235695.1 uncultured Clostridia bacterium
TTGCCGTATGGAAAGTAATACAAGCTGTACAAAGGGATTGCAGCAAAATTCTCAGATTACACAAAAAGCGGGACAGCACGCAAGCTGTCCCCCACAATTATTCATTGATATTGCATAAATTACGGGCTGTAACAATTGCCTTGCTGCAGCCCGTTATTATTGCTTTATTTCAGCAGCTCACAATTATCTCTGCGTCCTCTTCTGCGAACATCTCGACCGTCGGACACGCCTTCGGCAGCAGATATGAGTTGCCCTTGATAAACGGATACCTCGCGTCGCCGCACCTTAAATATCCGCTGCCCTCCGTAAAGAGCTCCCTTCTCCGCAAACGCCGCGGAAACGTTTTTCTCAAGATTCATCCGCATTACCGAAAAATAATCGCACTTGCAGAGAATGGCGGTCTTTATGCCGTTCTTGTCGTATACTTCCTTTCCCACCGTAACACCGCTCATATCAAACTGTGTCTTTACCACTTCGGCCGCCTTGTCTATATGTATCTCCCTCTTTTTGCCGTCGGCGCCCACTCTGTCGTAGTCGTATAGGCGATATGTGGTGTTGGAATTCTGCTGTATCTCGGCAATCAGTATTCCCTCGCCTATTGCATGAACGAGCCCTGCCGGTATGTAGAAGCAGTCGCCTTTCTTGACGGGTACATAGTTCAGATTGTTTTCGCAGGTGCCGTCAAGGGCGGATTCTTTCAGAGCTTGCGGCGTAACGCCTTCCCTAAGCCCCGATACGAGCGATGCGCCTTCCTTTGCGCTGAGCACATACCACATCTCGGTCTTTCCGGCATCAAGTCCGTGGGAGGCGGCGTAGGCGTTATCGGGATGCACCTGTACGGACAGCTTGTCGGCGGCATCGATTATCTTTATCAGCAGGGGAAAAGTCCCCTCGCCGTAGACGTTTTCGCTTCCCGCCTGTTTTATATATTCATCGAGAGACATCCCCGTGTAAGCGCCGTTTTCTATGAGGTTTACTCCGTCCTCTCTGTCGGTCATCATCCACGCCTCGGCAACGCTCTGCCCCTTTTCGCCTATTCCGAACGTCTCGGGAATGCTCTTGCCGCCCCAGATAGCGCTTTTGAGCACGGGCGCGAGCTTCAGAGGATAAAATTTCATGCTTTTCAGTTCCTTCCGTTATTTGATTTTTATAAAGATTCTATGTATAATTTTCCGCTTTATGTCAAAAATAATAGTACCAAAATGAAAAGGAGTATTTATCATGGCAAAAAATAAGAACAATCAGAATGCGGAAAACAAAAGGAACAACGCCGAAAACAAAAGAGAAAACAACAATTATCAAAACAACGCCGAAAACAGAAACAATAACGGCCCTATGAATGCCGAAAACAAGAAAAACGACCGCTGACGGAAATTTCGCCGCACGTTTTTGCCCTCCTTGCGGGGGCTTTTTTATTTTCCACATATAAATTATAATTTTTTAGCAGGTTTTGTCAATAGCACAGCCAAAATTTGTCTGATAAATAATGCATTATACATTCATATTGCGAAAAAAATATATATTTCAAAAAAATATTTGCAAAATCTGCCCTCCGTACAATCATTACAACGTGAAAACGTATATACTGTTTGAAATTATGAATAACGGCAAGGCTCACCTTTATCCCTTTAAGGCTTTTTTGATTTCAGACGCAAAGCTCCACTCAGAATGAATGGTTATAACAATTTACGGTGCGGCAATAATTCAAGGCGAGCCTTGGCGTGTCGGAAAACGCCATGGTAAGCGGTGCGGATAATGCTAAATTGTGCCGCAGCAGACTTAGTCTCTGCTATATAAATCTCTTGTGTAAACAATATCAAAAACATCATCTAAGCATTTGTCGTATCTGTTAGCGATGATGACAGAACTTCTTTTCTTGAAGGTATCCAAATTATTGACTACTAAGCTCCCGAAAAAAGTTGAATTATCCGGAAGAGAAGGCTCGTATATTATAACTTCCGCACCTTTTGCCTTTATTCGCTTTATTACACCTTGTACAGAGCTGTTTCTGAAGTTGTCCGAATTACTTTTCATAACAAGTCTGAAAACGCCGACAACAACTCGCTTTTCCTCGTGCAGAGAAAAGACATTGTTGCTGTCATAATCATAATATCCGATTCTTTTAAGCACTCTGTCTGCTATGAAATCTTTTCTTGTTCTGTTTGCGTCAACTATTGCCTGAATTAAATTTTCGGGTACATTGTCGTAGTTTGCCAATAATTGCCTTGTATCCTTAGGCAAGCAATAGCCGCCGTATCCGAATGATGGATTGTTGTAGAAATTTCCTATCCTTGGATCCAAACAAACGCCTTCAATTATCTGTTTGCTGTCGAGCCCTCTCGATTCGGCATACGTATCAAGCTCGTTAAAATATGCTACCCTCATAGCTAAATAGGAATTGGAAAAAAGCTTTATTGCCTCCGCTTCAGATGAACCGACTATCAGTTTTGGGATATCATCATCTTCTGCGGCGTCAGCCAATATATCCGCAAACTCTTTTGCAAAAGATATACTCATACTGTTATTTGTGTTTGTTCCGACAATAATTCTCGCCGGGTGTAAATTATCATATAAAGCTTTTGATTCCCTTAGAAATTCAGGGCTGAAGAAGATATTATCGCTTTTTAATTCCTCTCGCATTTTTTCAGTAAATCCGACAGGTACAGTAGACTTTATCACAATATAAGTCTCATTGTTTACGCCTATGATTTCTTTTAGCACCTTCTCGACAATCGAAGTGTCGAAATGCTTTTTTGAAGGATCGTAATCTGTTGGTACGGCAACGATTACAAATTCTGCTTTGGCATAAGCCTCTTGCGGATCCAGAGTGGCTTTTATTGTACTTTTGCCTTCGTTCAAGTATTTATCAATATAATCGTCATGTATCGGGGAATCTCCCATATTGATCATGTCGACTTTTTCTTTAACTATATCCTTGGCACACACAATATGTTTCTGCCCTAAAAGGAGAGCAAGAGACATTCCAACATATCCTGTTCCGACGACTGCAATCTTGTATTGCTTCATTTATTACTGTCCTCGATTCATTTTGCTATTGATATCAACACCTTTATTCTATCAAAATTTCCCTCAAATATACCGATAATGTCACATATGTTACAGCCGCCTGCGAAGCTATAATCACATCTCCCGAAAATACAGCTTTTCGCGCCGTTTTGCAATGTGACTTTGAGTTTACAAAAAGAGCCGCCCTCTGCTTAAAACATATGGCGGCTTGATTTTATCGGCTTTACTTATCCCAGCAAATTTTCCGCAAGAACAAGTATGAGCGGCATGGATATCAGCGAGAACAAGGTAGTAACGCCGACTATCTTTGCGGCAAGGGTGGAGTTGTTGTCGTAGACTTCCGCAAAAACGGCGGTGTTTGTGGCGGTGGGGGTTGCGCACATGGTAACGCAAATAAGCGCAAGCTGAAAGTCCATGATGTTTTTCGCAAGGACGCATACTCCGAGCATCATAAGGGGTATCACAGCAAGCTTTAATATCGCAAACAGCAAGAGCTTATACTCTTTAAAGAGCGACAACAGCTTTATATCTGCAAGCAGGCTTCCTATTATTATCATCGAGAGAGGAAAGGTCATGCTGCCGACCATATTCAGCCCGTCTGTTATTACCTGAGGGAACCTCAGCCCCGAAAAGAACATTACGACCGCAAAGACGGTGCTGATTATTCCGGGATTTAAAAATATTTTCCTGAAATTTATCTTTCTGTTTTCCGAAGCGTCCATTACAGCCACTCCGTGAGTCCACAGAAATATGTTGAACGGAATCGTATATATTACTCCGTAAAGCAGTCCGTAGTCCGGGAACATCGCCTGCATTATCGGGTATCCCATGAATCCGCAGTTCATGTACATGAGCGCAAACGTAAAGACCGAGCGGTTGCGGCGATCCTTTACCGGCTTGAAGAAAAAGTAGCAGAACACAGCCATTACCGAGTGTACAATAAGAGAAACTATCAGAATATTTATGACCATGGACAGAACTTTTTCATCGCGGTCAACCTGAAGGGAGGAGATTATGAGAACGGGACTTGTTATGTATGCGAGAAGCGAGGAGAGGGATTTTGTGGAATGAGCGTCAATAATATGCGTCTTTTTCGCTATATACCCCGCTATCATCGCTATAAAAAGCTCTATTATCTGTAAACATACCTTTGTGCCGTATTCTCCCATTTGTCTTTTTCCGCCTTTCAAATTGCCGTGTCACAAATATCGCTTTATAGATTATACCATTGCTTATGATAAAATGCAATAATTTATTCGACAAATTTTGACCTTTCCTGCATACTTCATTATCTAAGCACAAACAATCAAAAATGACGGTATATAAAGATGGCGAAAAAGCAGTCAGCTCCCCAATTTATACATATTTTTTAAAAAAATCATATTATTAACGAAATCATAACTTTTTATTGTTGATTTTTTTCGACAATATCGTTATTATTATCTTAATTTGCATAGTGGGTTTCTATGCGGATTACCTCGTCTTTAATCTTGATGTTGCACGAAGACGAAGGGGCTTTTTCCGTAACATCGTTTACGGGGATTTGCGCCGCACAGCAACACGGCGCGGAGGTGTGAGGATTGGAAAAAAGTGTGATCGTAAGTCTTAAGGACATCGTCATGACTTTTGACGATGAGCAGGTTTTAAAGGGTATCAATTTAGATATCAATGACAAGGAATTTATTACCTTGCTTGGGCCTAGCGGTTGCGGAAAAACTACGACGCTGAGAATTATCGGCGGATTTATTGAGCCGCACGAAGGGCAGGTCTTTTTCGACGGAAAACTGATAAACAAAATTCCTCCGTACAAACGGCAGGTAAACACGGTTTTCCAAAAATATGCACTTTTCCCACATTTAAACGTTTTTGAGAACATAGCATTCGGTCTGAGACTCAAGAAAACGCCGGAAAAGGAAATCAAAACGCGCGTGCTCGAAATGCTCGAGCTCGTGAATCTCAAAGGATACGGAGCAAAAAAGGTCGATCTGCTGTCAGGCGGACAGCAGCAGAGAGTCGCAATAGCCCGCGCTCTTATAAATCAGCCTCGGATGCTTCTGCTTGACGAGCCGCTCGGCGCGCTCGACCTGCAGCTAAGAAAAGAGATGCAGATAGAGCTGAAACGAATGCAGCAGCAACTCGGAATAACATTTATTTACGTAACTCACGACCAGGAGGAAGCTCTGACGATGTCTGACCGCATTGTCGTTATGAACAAGGGCAGCATCGACCAGATAGGCACTCCTGAGGATATATACAACGAACCGGCAAACGCCTTCGTTGCCCGCTTTATAGGCGAGAGCAACATCGTTTCCGGAATAATGCACGACGACTTCGACGTGGAGTTTGCCGGAAAGCACTTCGTATGCGTCGACAAGGGCTTTGACAAGATGGAGCCGGTAGACGTGGTAATACGCCCCGAGGACATCAGGGTAACGGAGCCGGGTGAAGCGACGATAGACGGAACGGTCGAGACGGTGACCTTCAAGGGCGTGCATTTTGAAATAATAGTCGATTCATTCGGAACAAAGTGGAAGATACATTCCACAAAGTCCGTTTCGCCGGGCTCTTTTATCGGCATGGCGCTCACGCCCGAGGATATCCACATAATGCACAAGAGCTACGCATCCGGAGGTGCTCTTGCGGCAGAGCTTATCGGGGAGGGCGCAAAAAATGAGGAAGAGCTCTAAAATTTCCGCAGTCCCCTACGTCATCTGGATACTCATATTTACGATAATTCCGTTTCTGCTCGTAATATATTACGCTTTTACGGACTATAATACCGGTGCGTTCACGCTTAATAACATAATAAATTCAAGCAACTACCTGCCGGTGCTGATAAAATCAATAATACTTGCAGTCATTGCGACGGTAATATGCCTTGTGATAGCATATCCCCTCGCCTTTATCATGTCGAGAAAGTCGGAAGCGGTGCAGAGAGTCTTCATGATGACGATTATGCTTCCTATGTGGATGAACTTTCTGCTTCGCACCTATGCGTGGATGACGATCCTCGAGGACAACGGCATAATAAACAACATCCTCACGTTCTTCCATCTGCCGACCGTTCAGCTTATAAACACGTCGGGTGCGGTAGTTCTCGGAATGGTGTACAACTACCTCCCCTTCATGGTGCTTCCGCTGTTTTCGATAATGACCAAGATAGACAAGAGCGTTATCGAGGCTGCGCAGGACCTCGGATGCAATCAGATGGCCGTAATACGCAAGGTCGTATTCCCTCTCAGCTTTCCGGGAATTGCGACGGGTATCACCATGACCTTCGTTCCCTGCGTCAGCACCTTCATAATATCCAGGCTTCTCGGCGGAAGCGACTGCTACCTCATAGGCGACCTTATCGAAGAGCAGTTCAAGCTCAAGGGCTCGGGCTTCCACGTAGGCTCGGCGACCTCCCTCGTTCTGATGATAGTCGTGCTCATAAGCATGGGCATACTCAACCAGTTCGACAGCGATGAAATGGAGGATTCGATAAAATGAAAAAAGCATTCTCCAGAATATACACCGCTCTGTGCTTTGCCTTTCTTTACGTGCCGATACTCATTCTGATAATCTTCTCCTTCAACTCCAGCAAGGGAGCTACCTGGACGGGATTTACAGTAAAGTGGTACGGCGAGCTGTTCAGAAACGAAGCGATAATAACTTCATTTATAAACACGCTTATAGTTGCGCTTGTGGCGTCGGTAGCAGCGACGATACTCGGAACAACGGCGGCATTCGGTATGCACGCAATGAATAAGTACTCAAAGAGCACTATGAGAACCCTGACTTATATTCAGATACTAAACCCCGAAATAGTCACCGGTATCTCTCTCATGCTCCTGTTTGCGTACTTCCACATGACGTCCGGCTTTACGACGCTGATACTCGCACACATAACGTTCTGCGTGCCGACTGTCGTGCTCAGCGTGCTTCCAAAGCTGCGGCAGATGAACGTCAGCCTGTACGAAGCGGCGATGGACCTCGGATGCAACAGGTTTCAGGCGTTCACAAAAGTAGTTGTGCCCGAGATTATGCCGGGTATAGTATCGGGCTTCCTCATGGCGCTGACGTACTCGATAGACGACTTCGTAATAAGCTACTTTACCTCGGGTACCACGTCCCAGACGCTCCCCGTCGTAATATACAGCATGACGAAAAAGCAGGTAACACCTACAATATACGCGCTTTCTACGCTCATGTTCGTCGGTGTCCTTGCCGTGCTCATCGTTTACAACCTCATCGATATCAGGTTTGAAAACGAGAAGAGAAAAGCGGCAGGCGCAAGAAAATAATTACAAATTTACTGAATTGAAAGGAATAAAACAGATGAAAAAGTTTAACGTATCTTTAATAACTGCAATACTTCTCGCGCTCGTCCTCTCCTTTGCGGCATTTGCGGAGGTAGAAGTTGAGGACGAGAGCTACTACGAACAGTTCCGCGGCAAGGGAATAACCCTCAACGTATACAACTGGGGCGAATACATCTCCGACGGCTCCGACGACACGCTTGATATAATCGAAGAATTTGAGAATATAAGCGGAATAGACGTAAACTACACAATGTTTGACACAAACGAGGATATGTACGCAAAGCTGGCTCACGGCACATCTCAGTACGACATAATAATCCCCTCCGACTATATGATAGCAAGACTTATAGACGAGGATATGCTCGAAAAGCTCAACTACGACAACATTCCGAACATCAAGTTCATAGATGACGAGTACAGATATACCGACTTTGACCCGAACGCAGAGTACTCCGTTCCCTACACCTGGGGCATGGTAGGTCTCGTATACAACACGAAATACGTCACAGAGGAGCAGGCAAGCTCATGGGATGTTCTCTGGGACGAGAGCTTAAAGGGCAAGGTGCTCATGTTCGGCAACTCCCGCGACGCATTCGGCGTTGCCCTCAAGCGCCTCGGCTACTCCCTCAACACCGAAGACCTCGATGAGATACGCAAGGCGGCCGACTCCCTCTCCGAGCAGAAGCTTATCAATCAGGCTTACGCTATGGATCAGACCTTTGACAAGATGGCAAACGAAAACGCCTACGCCGCTCCGTACTACGCCGGCGACTGCCTCACAATGATGAAGCGCAACGACGCTCTTGCCTTCTCCTACCCAAAGGAGGGCGTAAACCAGTTTATCGACGCTATATGCATACCCAAGGGAACGACGCAGAAGGATGCAGCAGAGGCGTTTATAAACTTCCTGTGCGAGACGGAAGTAGCAGTCGCAAACTGCGAGTTTATCGAGTACTTCACCCCTCAGACCGAGGCGGCAAAGCTCATAGAGGTAGATGAGAGGATCATTCCTTCCGAAGAGGTGCTTGAAAACTCTGAGACCTTCATAATGCTCGGCGACCAGGCCAACGAGCTGCAGGAAAACCTCTGGCTTGAGATAAGAAGCGGCTCGGGACTTGAAGCGTGGATGTGGGCGCTGATATTTATAATTATTCTCGCACTGATAATATTCATTATTCTGTTTGTTGTGAGAAAGAGAAACAAGAAGAATCTCGACTATTGATTTTGGTATAAGGTCGATTTAAAGCGGTGCGAAAGCGCCGCTTTTTTATATTCTTTTTATGTTGCTCTGCTAAGCAAAGTTGCAGCTGACAAAAGCGCAGTTTTTGATGCTCATTTGATGGTTTACTGCTAAGCACAGGTGCAGTGTCCAAAGTGCTGAAAGCGCTTTGGGGACACGGGTTGTACTTTTCTTGAAAAAGAAAAGTACCAAAAGATTTTTGCCCTTCCCTCTTGCGGGAAGGGCAAATCGAAGGACGCTGCGTCGTCGCATAACGGGTTCCGCGCCTCGCGCTCCACAGATGCGACGACGGTTCTAAGCCCCGTTTTACTGCCCTTACAATGGGCTACATCAATGTATCGGCTTTAGTGCCTCAACACGCCTTCAACGGGGCTATATATCATTTTTGGGCAAACATAACACCAAAGGCTTATCGTTTTTCAGTGGGGGTGCTATCAATTATGAATTATGAATTATTAAAAGCCGCAGGCTTGTGCTTTGTCAGCGGTCTAAAGGCAGCCCGGTTGGGCTGCCTTAATTATTGTTTTTTAAGCAGTTTTCACTTTCTTTTACTCCCCGGCACTTCCCCGTACATTTTCGGCAGGAGCTCCCTCATCAAGGCTCTGTCCTCAACGTCCGCAAGAAGCATCTCCCCGGCGCCGTCATACGGCAGTTCCCTCTTCGCATCCGGCATCATGGCAAGCGCAGATTTTGTAGGTTTGAGCAAAAATCTGTCGTCATATATGCCGCCTATGACCTTTCCGTCAAGATATATTATATACTCCCCCATCATAGCCCTGAAAGATATGCCGTCTATATCCGCAAGGCTTTCGAGGACAAAATCGAGGTACTCTTTGCTGCTCGCCATATTGTCATCCCTTTCTTTTTTAATTATTATAAAACAAAACGGCTGCAAAAGTCAACGTATTTGTTTGATAACAGGCACAAACGACCTTTATTTTTGTCAAAAATATTGACTAAAAAGGACTTATGCTATATAATAACAACTGTACAATTGTGTGTTTATGATAAACTCAGCGATCCGGTTATTTTTCTCAAATTTCGGTGTGCGAAAAGAGCGGAGGATAGATATGTGGTTTTGGTTTGCGCTCGGATCGGCGGTTTTTGCCGCTTTGACATCTATTTTGGCGAAGGTGGGAATAGAGGGCGTCGGATCTAACCTTGCAACGGCTATCCGCACGATGGTGGTCGTTGTAATGGCTTGGCTTATGGTGTTTCTGACACATCAGCAGAGCGGACTTAAGGAAATCAGTCAAAGGAGCTGGATATTTCTTATCCTGTCAGGACTCGCCACCGGAGCTTCCTGGCTCTGCTACTACAAAGCTCTGCAGATGGGCGAGGCTTCAAAGGTTGTGCCGATAGACAAGCTGTCCGTGGTGATAACGCTGGTGCTGGCGTTTGTGTTTCTGCACGAGGAGTTCACGGCAAAATCGCTTGTCGGGTGTCTGCTTATCGGAGCCGGCACATTGCTGATGGTGCTGTAAGAGATATGCAAATCAATTTTTCATAAGACAATAATAAAAAATATGCAGATATATCCAAGCGGTATATCTGCTTTGCTGAAGGAGCACAAAATGAACTTTCCGAAACAAAAAACTACAAGGATATACCTGCATTTCTACAAGAGCCGCCGTATCGTCATGCTCATGCGCGACTTCAAGATAGCAAACCTTGAGCTCGACCTCTCAAAGAAGCGGCACTATTCCCTCAAAGGCGCATCCCTTGCGCTCCTCGGCTCGGACGACGAACAACTGCCGTGGCGTGAGAGCGTGTTTGACAAGCCGCACGGCGGCTATCCGTTCTATACTCTTCGCACAAAGGACGTATGCGGCGCCGACGTTTCGTTTGAGGTTTTCGCAAGTGCAGACGAAAATCCCGTCACATATTTTAAGATAACCGTATCGAATCACACAGAGTCCCCCGTCTCCGGATCGCTTGCACTCCAGCCGTGCACCTCGGATGACGACCGCTATCTTACAGGGCTTTGGGACACCGGCTATGCGCCGTACGATCCGAATATCCGCGCGCAATATATGCTCGACTCGCACTATGAAAAGGACGAGAGATCCGACACCCTTGCGGCGATCGACGGCTATGCCGGAGCAAGGGTAAATATGCGGAGCGGTCTGTATTTTGACGGCAAAAACGAGCATTTCTTCAAGCCGTCCGGCATCATTCGCTATAAATACGTTCTTGCACCGAATGAGAGCGCAGAGCTTACGGGAGCATTCTCTTTGGCGGAGGTTCTGCCGGAAAAAATAGATTTTGACGGCGAGAAGTCAAAGGCGAAGGCGGCGTGGGACGAGATTTTCAGCAAGGTAAAGCTTTATCCGTCAACCGAGAAAAAGGATCTGCGCGACATATATATGGCGCAGATAACAAACTGCCTTCAGATGATACAGACCTACGCAGACGGCACTGTTTTTCCGCGTCAGGGCTGTGTCGGAAGATTTGTATGGGCATGGGAAGCGGCGTATTTTCTCACCGCACTCGACAGAATAGGTCTTTCCGAGTACACGGCGGAGGCTCACAGAACCCTGCTCGAAAAGTGGATGGTGACAGATGAAAGCTCGCCCGACTACGGCAAGATAGCAAACCCCTTTGTCAACTGGGCAAACACGAACGGAAGCGTTATATGGTGCGTTTCTGAGCATCTGAAAGCGACAAAGGACAGAAAGAAATACGAAGAATTTATGCCGTACCTCAAAATGGCGGTGCAGTGGATAGAAAACAAGCGAAACGCCGATCCCAAACCCGGCGACGCTCCGAAGATGTTCCCCTCCGCCGTCGCGAGCGACTGGAGCGAGGTCGGTCAGCACTACACTTACACGGATTCGGTAAATATCATGGGATACCGCTCTCTCGTAGAGGTGTGCGAAATATTCGGCGACGGCGACACAGAAAAAATAAGAGCCGTCTACGACGACTATTACGGCGCTTTGCAGGACGTTATCAAGTCCCTTGAAGAAGGTCACGACGAGAGCGAAGATTATATGCCGACACACATTCTCGGCAAGGACTTCTTGGAGGTCCGCACCCACTGCTATACGACAGACGGCGTGGTATACCTTCCCATGTGCGGAAACCTCGATCCGAACGGAAAACTTTTCGGATTCGTTGAGCGCTTCTACGCACGCCACGGACTTATGGACAATGACCTTACCGCACGTATGACAAACCTCGACTTCGGAGCACCCGGCGTGTACGGCGACTGCTACTATACAAACGTCGCCGAAATCTGCTGGATGTATGCGTATCTTATGAAGGGCGAACGCGATAAAGCAGAAAAAATGCTGGAAAGCATATATAAGTTCAACCTCTCCGACGAGTACGCCACCTCCGAACGCTATACCCCCTTGAACGTCTGGTACGCCCCCTGGCAGCCAAACGCCTCCGCAAGCGGCAGAATAATCTCCGCCATGCTCGATTTCTATGGGGAAACGAGTAATTGAATTGAATTTAATTGAGATTGGGGCTTTGCCCCAAACCCCACTTAGCCCCTTTTTGTAAAAAGGGGCTAAGAACACCAAAAACTTTTTGTGTTTGGGTATGTTTTATTCTACAAGAAATTCGGCATTATGGCTCAATTCAAATCACGGCGGCAAAGCCGTAAATTTATTAACATCGGGCGAACGCTT
>CAJOMW010000024.1:12271-13380 GCA_905235695.1 uncultured Clostridia bacterium
CCTGTTTTTGTATTGAGATTTGTATGGAATTGTCAAGAAATGTGCAGTCAAAAAACACCCAAAATCTGAAAAAGTAACGATAAACGCATCATTTTTTCGGAATCGAAAATTTCCGATTTCAACTCACACGCCCCTTGTGGGGCGCAACCGAGGAAATACGTCACAACCGCCGCCACCACCATATTTCAACTCACACGCCCCTCGCAGGGCGCAACACAACTGTTTGACGATATAATGTAGCTATCAATCATTTCAACTCACACGCCCCTTGCGGGGCGCAACAAGGAAAAATCCTGTAATTGTTTCTAATGTATCATTTCAACTCACACGCCACTCGCGGGGCGCAACGCAATCTACGCGAACATTTCCTCTTTACCGGAGATTTCAACTCACACGCCCCTTGCGGGGCGCAACAGCCGCCGTCGGTGTAACAATCGCTCTCGACGTATTTCAACTCACACGCCCCTTGCGGGGCGCAACAGGCTTGCTACGGCAAACCTTGGCGCACTCGTTCAATTTCAACTCACACGCCACTTGCGGGGCGCAACTGCAAAATCTTGTGTTTTGAGTTGCTGCTCCACTGTATTTAGGGGCGGACAATTATTTGTTCATACCGCCGTAAGTCTCCAAGCAGTCGGTAACTCCGAAAAGTCCGACTTCATCATTCCACACCTTTACAGCCGTATAGACATTTTTCCCTCTTATGGAGTAATGTTCTTCCGAGTGTGCGCGTTCATGGATAAGGTTTGCCTTAGCCACGAAATAATTCTCCGCCCACGACACTCCTATCTCCATAAGTCCCCATCTGTGAGCGCAATAGAGATAGTGCTGGACCGATCTTATGCTGATAGCGTCATCCATTATAGTTTTACTTCCAGAGTTACTCCCTGAGGCATATTTTCATCTATCGTCACAATATAGTCGTTAAATGAACGGACAGGTGTTCCCGGATTCTTTTCCTCTACCCTTATTTTGTCAAACAAAACCGACGATGGAGCGTTTCCGAGCACGCTTTCATGCTTGAATACAAACAGTTTTCTCGTGCACATCTTACCGCGAGCAGCGCTGTGGTCGTGTTCAAACATATTCTCTATTGCTTCAAACAGCAG